>JACIZP010000112.1 GCA_014359355.1 Calditrichota bacterium
CGAGCGGATCGCCATGCGTCTGGAGTGGGTGCGCCGGCAGGCCATGAGGGAGCAGCTCTACCGCAAGAAGGTGAAGGAGCAGGTACAGGTCAGTGAGGCCGAGCTGCGGCAGGCCTTTGTGCGGCGCCATACCACGCTACAGCTTCGCCACTTGGTGGCCCCCAGCGAAGAGGAAGCCTGGCGGCTGCGCAGCCGACTTGCAGCCGGCGAGTCATTCGAGGCCGTGGCTGGCGAACTGCCCCCGCCCCCTGGCATGGTTGCCCAATCGGGCAGACCGATTGCCTGCCGCTGGGGAGAGTTGGACCCAGACTTTGAAGCTGCGGCGTACGAGTTGAAGGTGGGGGAACTGTCCGCACCGGTCAAGACTGCGTGGGGCCATCACATCATCCGCCTCGAGGATGTGAGCAGGGACGGTATCCTCACCGAGGATGACTTTCAGGCGGAAAGACGCAGCTTGGAGCGCATCATCCGGGCCCGCAAGGAGGACAAACTGGCGCGCGACTACGCAGCGGGGCTTCTGCGAGGAGTGCAGGCGCGGGTCAACGGCGAGCTCTTCGCCTATTTGGTGAATACGGCGCGTGCAGCACTCAAAGACTCCGCTGGGCAATTGCCAGGACAGCTCCCCGTGCTCCAGGACGAGGAAATTGGGAGCATTGCCTCCGCCTTGCACGAGCGCATGGACCAGGTCTTCGTCTCCATGGGGGAACGGCAGTGGACCTTGCGCGACTTTCTGCGCCTGGTGCAAGCCATGCCCCTGGACCAGCGTCCGCACATGCATCGCCCTAACCGTTTCCGGCAAGAGCTCCAGGACCTGATTCGCGATGAGTTCCTGGCCGACCAGGCGGCAAGAGAAGGCATGGCAAAGCAGCCAGAGGTGAAGGCGGAGGTGGAGCGCTGGCGCCGCATATTGCTGGCGGCGCGCATGCGCAGCCTGCTCACCGACACGGTCAGTCTGAACGACCAGGAGCTCCGACGCTACTATGCGCAGCGGCAAGAGCGCTACCGCCTCACTACACCCCTTGAACAGCTTACCCCGCAAGCAGCGGACCTGCTGCGCGAGGACGCCTTGCGCGCCAAGGCCGACAGCGTTGTTGCCTCCTTCGTTGCGCAACTGCGCGCACGCGCTAAGATCCGAGAGAATCCGGATGCCTATCAACGCGCCTTTGCTGAGGTGGGCGGACACCAGGCGGCGTTCATCAAAGTGATGCCGGTGAAGCCGTGACGACCGACGAACAGGGCACCGGCCCCTTACTGGCGTTGCTTGCACGGGTGGGCCGCGGGCCGGACGCGCAAGGTCACGCCGGGGCGACGGAAAACTGAGGGCTTCCTCAGAAATCTGTGAACGCAGAGCGACCTCGCAGCTATTCTGCCTCCACTCTGCGCACGCTACGATGGCCCATGGCCCCGCGGATGGTGGCACAGGGCTTGCAAAACTCGGCCTGACGGGGGAGGAGAAAGGAGGCCGACATGCGTGCACGTGCGTTGTTTCTGTTCTCTGTAGGGTGGGCTGCCCTGGTGCCACTGGCCTTCGCCCAGGGGCCGCCAGATCGCGGCCAGGTGAAGCTCGGTAACCTACCGAACCTACTTGCGGGTGCCTCCAGACCGGCCCGTCTGTTTGCGCTTCCCACTAGTGCTGTGCTCCGTTCCTTCGAGGTCTCCCTTTCGGCGGGCAGCTCTTACGGTGTGGCCAATGGCGGCGGGACCGTGGCGCGCGCCTCCTTCGGCTTAGGCGGGGTCGCCGAGGTTGAGTTCTCTTCGGCAGAGGTGGCCAACCAGATGAGCGGGCAGACCACCCGCCTACCCACGCGAGCCTTCAAGATGGGCTTGACGCCGGAGTGGCTGCGTGGCCGCTGGTACGTCCCCGATGTAGCCCTGCAGTTGTGCACGTCCAACTGGGGCGAGTTGATGCGGCGCGGCGACTATGTCGCTCCGGACAGCAGGCGCATGGATGCTCAGGGGTGGCGCCTCACCACTGCGGCGCTGGAGAGCCGTGCCACCACCCTCTACCTCGTCTTAGGCAAACAAGGGGCAGTGGCCGGTGTCCATGTGGGCCTCTGCCTGGCCGATGTGCGCACGCGCCGCGGCATCCAGTGGCTCTACAACGAGGCAACCTACACCACCACTGCTGTGGAGATCCCGGAACTGCAGAAAAACATCCTCGGTCCGGCTGGCGGACTTACGGTAGCCATGAATCCCCGCACGCATCTCATGGTGGAAGCGGGCCCAGTCCCCGAGATCCGCTACCTGGTGGAAGAACGCGCAGTTGCGGTGCGCCGCGTGTGGCGAGCCGTTGGCGGCGTGCGGTTCTTTCTGGGCTCCTGGCTGAGCTGGGACACCGGCGTGCGCTACCAGAGCAACTTTGCCGGCATTGCCGACGCCAGGATTGAGATGAGCCTCAACATGATCCTCCCCTTGAGGCGTACCCGTGCTTAGAGAGCGGACGAAACGAGCGCCGCACAAGTCCATGAGACGAACTGCTGCTGGCATGAAGCACAGGAGACAAGTAGTGAGACGCAGAAGCCTTTGCTTCATGGCGGTTATGGTGGTGCTTGCCACGGCCCAGGCGCGCGCCCAGTACTGGGGCGAACGGGTGCTGGAAAAGTCCTTCGAGCAGACAGAGTTCTTCTTTCTGCCCAACCATGTCCTCCCGTATGGCCTCGGCGCCTTCAGAACGGTGGTCCCGGGCCTCATGGACGAGCCGCTCTTGAACGCAGCGGTTAATCCCGCCTACCTGTGCCGCGCTGACCTGCAGCGACCGTACCTCTACCTGGACTTTCGCAACACCAAGGTGGTCGAGGAAGGACAGGGGTACGTCTGGCCTGGCGTTTACGTGGAGGGGCGGGCGGCCAGCGAGTTCGTGCCGCCTTATCCCTGCTTCTACATGCAGACGCGCCGACTGGCCGAGCCGGTATTCTCCGGCGCGGTGCTAGCGCAACCATTCGGCAAAAAGCTCTCCCTGGGCCTCACCTATCAGGCATTGCTGCAGGACCAGGCCTACTACAGTATCCCGCAGGACATCTACCGCGCGCGGGTAGGCTTAGACTATGCCGGAAACAGCGTGGCGCGCGCCGAGGACATTCCGGTTGTTGACCGTTACCGGGGAACGGACGAAATGCACGAGGCGGGCCACTTTCTTGCTGCTCTTGCCGGCTACAAGCTCTCCCCCCGCCTCCATCTGGGGGCGAAGGTGAATCGCACGCTCTTCAAACGCCAGGGCTCCTTCGGTTCGCAGAACCTGGGGGAGGTAGCGCCCCACAGTGGCCAGTCCCTATGGCGCACCAGCGAGGAGCGCACGCAAGACTATGACCACTGGGAAATGGCAGGTGGGGTCTCCTGGGGCGCGAGCAAAAAGGTCGAGATAGGAGCGACGGCGGGATATCTGTGGGGCGACGCTCTGCAGTCGCTCACCAGGAGCGATAGCTCGTGCTGGTACTACAAGAGTCAGGGATCCCGCGATTCCAGTCGCTATGTCCAGGGTGCTGCCACACAGCAGGATTGGGATCACCGGGGAAAGACCACCTACGGCGCCGTTACCCTGTGGGCCGAGCTCAGTCCCACGCACCAACTCGTGGGCTACTACATGTACCTCTCGCAGCGCACGGATATCGCGGTGAGCTCCTTGGCCCGCGACACCTCGTTCAGCGCCTACTTTTCCAGCTGGAACGGAGAGTGGTACCAGGGCCACGGGGAATCGGCCTTGTCCGACGTGCGCAGCGGAGTGGGCGAGGGGCCTGTCAAGCTGCACCGCCTGGCCGCAGCCCTGCGCTGGCAGCTGGAGAAGCAGATGCGCCTGCACCTGGGCGTGCAATTCGAGAACAAGCGCAGGAGCATCGTCACCAGCGAGGGTGTGCTCGGCAGTCGCCACAGCAGCTTTAGCCATGGGGGGAGCAACTCCCCCCAGTGGCACTCCTACGGTCGCGTTGATGAGGACAAGACCTTGCACTGGGACTTTCAGGTGCGCGAGACGGCAGTGCGGATTCCGGTGGTGCTCACCTGGCAGCCAGCCAAACGCGTGGAACTGCTCCTCGGCCTCAACCGTTCCATGAAGCAGTGGGAGATCACGGACGTGACCACGGCGATCTTCGCCTTTCGCGAGGTCACCGAAGACACCGTGACATCACGCAAGACCAACTTCGGTGAGCGCTACACGGATCCGCGCGAGAAACGGAGCGAAGTGCAGACTACCTTCCTGGCCGGGGTGACGGTGAGGCCCTCTGCCCGCTTTGGCGCGCGTCTGCTGGCGGTGCCCCACTATGCCTCCACACCAGCGGGCATGACGCTGCGCGAGATGCAGTGGTGGCTGGCCCTTACGCTCACGATGTAGGTTGCAGGAGGGAGACGATATGATCAGGCATCGAGCCATGAGCATGCTGTGGGTGGCAGCACTCCTTGTTGTCCACTGCACGCGCGACTTTTCCGTGGAGCCGGTGCAATCACAGGTGCGTGAGCTCACACCGCTGGAAAAGCACCTCACCGAGGCGGACAACCGCTGCGGGCTGAAGCTCTTTGCCGAGCTGGCAAAGGAGGAATCGGGCAAGAACGTATTCATCTCACCGCTGAGCGTGGCTCTGGCGCTTGGCATGGCCTACAACGGAGCCGCGGGCACCACCGAGGCGGCGCTGCGCCATACCCTCGAGTTTGGGGAGCTCTCGGGCGAGGAGATAAACTCCTCATTTCAGAGCCTTCTCAGCCTGCTGAGCCAACTCGATCCCTCAGTGACGATGCAGATCGCCAACTCGGTCTGGTACCGCTTGGGATTCTCCGTAGAGCAGGAGTTCGTGCGCCTCAACCAGACCTACCTCAACGCCGAGGTGCGGGGCTTGGACTTTGACTCCCCTACTGCGCCGGGAACTATCAACGCCTGGGTCAATGATAAGACCCATGGGCGGATTTCCTCCATCGTTGACCGCATCGACCCACTGACCATGCTCTACCTCATCAACGCCATCTACTTCAAAGGGACGTGGACGCGAAAGTTCGACCCCGACCTCACCCGAGATGACCAGTTCACCGCCGCAGATGGCGCGCTGGTGCCATGTCGCATGATGGCCCAAGAGGGCGAGTTCTCTTACTTTGAGGACGAGGAAGTGCAGGCCGTGGACCTCCCCTATGGCAACCGCATGTTCAGCATGGTCGTGGTGTTGCCGAAGGGCGGTGTCTCGCTGCAGGCGCTGAGCGGTACACTCGATGCCGAGCGCTGGAACCAATGGATGGGGCGCTTCGCCACGCGCAAGGGGAGCCTGCAGATGCCCAAGTTCAAGCTTGCGTACGAAGCAAGCCTGAAACGAGCACTGGCGGCCTTGGGCATGGCGGAGGCCTTCTCAGATACGGCCAATTTCACGCGCATCAACCCACGGGGAGGGCTGTACATCAGCGAGGTGAAGCACAAGAGCTTTGTTGAGGTGGACGAGAAAGGGACCGAGGCAGCGGCGGTGACCGCAGTGGTGATTGGGGTAACGAGCGTTGACCCGAGCTTCTTCGTCATGCGCGTCGACCGGCCCTTCCTCTTTGCCATCCGCGAGCGCCACTCCGGTGCGATTCTCTTCATCGGCAGGATTCTGACTCTGGCCTGACAGAGGCTTGTGGCTCACAAGGCCGCAAGAGCGCGGTCGGAGGTGCGGGATGAAACTTGCATACGCGCGGCTTGTCTGGTGCGCAATCTTCTGCTCGACGGGGGTGGTATGGGCCCAGGTGGGTCCGTACTTCGTACCAGCCCTGCCCTATGAAGGCCGCCAACCGCCTGGACGGAGCATGGGCGGGATCTCTCCGGTGTGGGCAGATGAAGTGCCCTCGGTCCTTAGCAATCCTGCCAGTATTGCCGGCATCGAACGGGTCACCGTGGCGATGGCTGGCCAGGTCGCTTTCCCTTCGCTCTCGTATCGCAAGGCGACAAGCGGCCGGTCTGCAGACCCGACTTTTGCGCAGTGGCTTGGGCCCAGCTTCTTAGGGGCGGCGATTCCGTTGCGCGTTCTTGGACAGCGCATGGCGATGAGTGCCACCTACGATGGCCCACTCGTTCCGGAATGGGACGGCACCCATGCGCCCACTAAGACTGGGGTGGCAAGGGACGGTTCAGCCTCCTCGGTCTCCTTGGGTGCGGCCCTGTTACTCACCCGCAGGGTGGCCGTTGGTGCTGGCGTTACCAGGTGGTTTGGGGGGCCGCGCTGGGAGTTGTCCTATCCTGCAAGCGAACAGACAGGCGTTGTCAGGCAGCACTACCGGGGACCGGGCTGCGCCTCGGCGTGCAGAAGCGCGGGCCGGGTCTTGCGGTCGGGATTGTCTTCCACCTGCCGCACCGCCTGATGACTGGCGAGGGACGTGCTACGCCGCGGTGGCGGCCAGAGGTGGAGTACCTGCACGGCCAGGACTTCCCGGGAGGAGTGGACTTTGGCCTGGGGTACGCGAAGAGGGATCGCTTTGCGGTGGCAGCCAGCGCCATGCTGCAAAGGGCGGCGACTTTCCGGATGCGCAGCGGTTCCTGGCGGAGTGAGACGAGGGTGAGCGGAGCCGGGAAAATCTCCGCAGCGGTGCAGTACGACTTCAGTCTTGACAATGTCCACATTCCTGCGTACATTTCATATGGCATAGTGCGCATGCCGAAGGCGCAGGGGATGGACCCCCCGGAATTCCTGCAGATGACCCGCACCGACGATGACCTCCTGGTTTACGAATTGACCCTGGGCGCCTCGGCAAGAATGAAGAGGTGGGGGCTCCACCTCAGGGCGCAGTGGCACCGGAGCTCCTTTGCGGTGGTCGAGCACCTGCTGCCCCCTCCAGAGTCCTGAGTGATGGTGGAGACCTCAAGGTTTGAGGTCAGGCGCAATCAACTCGGTGTGAGCTTTGGGGTGTCGCGTATCCTCTAAGCGGAGCCCCAGCGCCCTG
Organism: Calditrichota bacterium; assembly: GCA_014359355.1. Lineage (NCBI taxonomy): Bacteria > Pseudomonadati > Calditrichota > Calditrichota bacterium. The sequence goes on from JACIZP010000112.1 coordinate 6,883, forward strand.
TCGCAGCCGCTGGCTCTTGGACCGGACGGTCGCCACCAGGCACAAAGAGGGCAGTGGTCTCCATAGCCGTTCGCGATCCATGCGGTGCGAGCTGGCCACGAGTGGGCATGAGACCTGAACTCTTGGCCGCGCTATCGGGCACGTCTTTCTCCTCCCGGCGGCGCGGCTCGGCAAGTCTTTGCCCAAAAGGGGAAGGCGGCCCGCGCTGCGATTTTCGAAACAAGACTGGGGAGGATGATTCCATGCGGAATCGCTGGTTTTGCGCCGTCGTGCTGGCGGTGACGGCCATGCTGGCCCTCGCCGCGGCAACACGAGCCCAGATGCTCGCCGACATCACCGCGCCAGTGCAGACAGAGTTCGGCATCTACCGGCCCTACCCGGTGGCCGCGGCGCCGGCCATCCCACCGTACACGCTGGCACCCGACTTGAGCAATGTTGGCAACTTCTCCCGCTTTACCTTCTCCGATGAGGAGCTTGCCTTGCTGCGACAGAACCAGTTTGTGGTCACTCCTCGCCGCCTGACCGCGGGCGGCACAGGTTACAAGGAAATCTATGACCTGTACAACGAGTGCCGCGAACAGGGGATTCCCATCTTGGTCACGGCTGACGCCATGCTCCACACTTTCCATCTCTGCTTCGACTATATCCTCAAGACCTGTGAGGAGCGGCGTTTCTTTGGTGAGCTCAACGAGCTCCTGGCTGCGCTTCTGGCCCAGGCAACACGCGACTACCAGAGCGCCACTCTCCCTCTTGCCCGACAGGCCGCCGCCCTCAACCTCAACTACTTGATTGTGGCCACGGCCTTGCTGGACACGACCTTTGCCAAGGACGACAACGTGCTCCCGCCCGAGGCACGGCTCTACGATGAGGAGCTCGAGCTCATCTACCATCCGCCCGGTGTCACCCAGTGGCCCACGCCGCTGTTTGGCCCTTTCTACCTGGAAGACTACACGCAATACAAGCCACGTGGCCACTACACCAAGAGCGATTCCCTGAAACACTATTTCCGCGCCATGATGTGGTTGGGGCGAATGACCTTCTCCCGCGCTGAAGCGGACAAGACCCTCGGCGCGCTCCTGCTCACCCGTTCGCTCAGGAACTTGGCGATTGGTTCCAGGCAGGCGCGAGAGGTGTGGGAGGACATCTATCTGCCCACGGTCTTTCTTGTGGGCAAGAGCGATGACATCAATTTCTACCAGTACGACTCCCTGGCAGCGGTGGCCTACGGGCCGCAGTACACGGCCTTGGACGTGGATGCGTTGGCCGACACCGCGGGTCTCGGTCCCTTTATGCGGCTGGCGCAGAAACTGCCGGGCCCAAAAATCGTCAGCGGCGATCTGATTCCCAAGGGGTTCCGCCTGATGGGACAGCGCTTCATCCCTGACTCCTGGGTAATGGACCAGTTGGTATACCGCGAGTTACCCAGCCGCGTCTGGCCCCGTGGACTGGACGTCATGACGGTGCTTGGCTCGGAGCGCGCCTACGCTCTCTTGGAGCATGATCGCCGAACATTCTGCGGGTACGAAACGCGCTTGAACGAGCTACGCGCCGAGTTTGCCGCCTATCCACCTACCACCTGGGCGCAGAACGTCTACTGGAACTGGCTCTATTGCCTGATGCCGCTGCTCTTCCCCAAGGGGGAGGGTTTTCCCGCGTTCATGCAGTCGCTTGCCTGGGTGGACAAAGAGCTGTTTGCCGCCCTGGCCTCCTGGGCCGAGCTGCGCCATGACACCATCCTGTACGCCAAGCAGAGCGGCACCGAGACGGGGACGCGCCCACTGAACGCGCTGGAGCAGGGCTACGTGGAACCAAATCCCTGGCTCTATGCCCGGTTGGCGGCCTTGGCCAGCTACCTAAGGGCCGGGCTCGAGGCACGCGGCCTCCTGTTTGAAAACTTCCGCCCCTCCTTGGAGAGCTTGGAGGACCTGCTCCTGCAGTTGAAAGGGATCGCAGAAAAGGAGCTGTCTGCACAATCCCTGACTCTCGACGAGCATCGGCTCATCTGCAATATCGGCGAGACTATCGAAAGCATCGTCAAGTTCTCCCTGTGGCCAGGAGGAGGGCCGGGTCTGGGAGACGAGGACGAAATGCCGGTGATTGCCGATGTGCACACCGACCACAACACCGGTCGATTCCTTGAGGTGGGCGTTGGCTATCCTTACGCCATCTACGCCATTTGCCCGGTGGAGGGCGAGTTGAAGATTGCCAAGGGTGTGGGATTTGCCTACTACGAGTTTATCTCCACGGAACGGCTGACCGACGAACAGTGGCGGGAGATGTTGCAAAAGGGCCAGCAGCCGCCCCATCCGGAGTGGTCGGTCTCATTTGTGGCTGAGGCCGGGTGGGCCAACAGCACCCCGATGGCCTACTCCCCGCACAAGTCGGGCATGGTGGCCCTCATGGTGGCGGTCAACCCGGACAGTGTAGCAGCCGGTGGCACAGTGGAGGTCAGCATCCAGCCCAACTTCGGCTACCCCCGCCTGAGCGGAGCAGAGGTTGCGGCCCTGACCGGGGACGGCACCGTGCTGATGACGGTGCGTGCCAGTGGGCAGGGCGACGCATATGTCGCCGCCATCCCCACCGCGGGCTTTCCGCCTGGGCGAATCTGGGTGAGCGTGGTGGCCACCCTGCCCGGCGGCTGGGAGATGCCGGACACGCTCCGCTACCGCACCAGCTTTGTGGTGCGCGGGACGCAAGGAGTCGAAGGGGACAGGCAGAGCCCTACAGGTTTCGCCTTGCTCCCCGGCTACCCGAATCCCACGCCGGGGCCGACTTTACTGCGCTACGCAATGCCGGCACCGCAGGAAGTGGAAGTGGTGGTGTTCGACCTCAAGGGGAGGAGGGTGCGCACGCTGGCCCTTGGCCCCCAGACTGCAGGCGAGCATGTGGCCGTTTGGGACGGGCAGGATGATGTGGGGCGGGCAGTGCCTGCAGGGATCTATGTGGCGCGTCTCCGAGCGGGGACGCAAACGGCGTGGCAGAAGATAATTGTCACTCGCTGAACAGGAGCACATGAAGAGAGGTGAAGTCATGGCGAGTGCGTCCAATCTGGAGTTCGACTTTGTCTACCTGGCGCGTCTTACCCAGGCGGGGCTGAAGCCGCTCAGCAGATGGGAAAAGCCGCTTGCGCCGGAGGGGCATCGTCTTCTTCGCCGCTTGCACCTGCGCACGGCGACTGCCGAACGGCTCCTGCAGAACGGCGGCCGCACTACGGAACTGCTTTTCGCGCGCGATGAGTTCCCTATCCGCATCTACGTGGAACGCTTCGCCGGCCGCCCCATCAGCAAGTCCGCTGAGGAACAGCGCGCCGAAGGATTCCTTTTCGGCTATCCGCCTTGCTGCGTGGAGTCCTTCATCCGCAACGGCTATCAACCCAACGGCCTGGCGGAGGACGAACAGCGACTGTTCTTCCATTGGGCTTGTGGGAGTTGCGCGGTCACCCCGCTGCTGGTGCCGCACTACCGGGCGGTGTTTGAGGAGTGCCAGCGGGAGTTCCGTTCCCAAGGCGGGACCGCCCGCAATTGGCCAAGGTTGCCGAGCTTGGCGGCGGCTGCGGCAATGGTGGCCGCTCTTTCCGCCGGCGCCGTGGACCGCCTGTTGGCCCAGGACGCCCACTGGCTGCCCCTTGCTCCAGGCCTGGACCGCAACGGCAACTACCTGCTCGACCGGGTGGAGGAAGGGCTCCTCGGCCTCGCCGCCGACACCACGGCCAGCAGCCTGGCGCGCACGGTGATGCAAAAGATCGCTACTCTCCCCCAGGGCCACACGCCTGGAGGGATTTACATTGAGCACTTTCCGCAGTGGGGACTGGAAAAGTGCAGCATCTGCGGTGCTGATGTGAACATGGGCTTTGTGGTGATTAGCAATGACCAGCTCAAGGAGACCATTACTCTGCCGTACGTGGCGCTCCACTACCTGGAGCACGGGAGCCTTTCCTTTTCCGGAGAGCTGCACCAGGGACGCGTGCACCTGCTGCGCCTGCTGCGGGTTCTGGCCCTCTCGGACCGAGTCCACCTCCTGCAGGTTGAGTCTGCCGCTGATGAGGACGATGATGGGCTGCTGGACGCCGCCGAGGCCCGCCTCGGCTTCTTGCCGCAGGTGGCTGACACTGACAGCAATGGCGTGGTTGACGGCTTGGAAGTGAGCTTAGATTGGGCTGCGGAAATCAATGCGTTGCCCATCGTGTGCAGCTGCGCGCCACCTGTGGATCGTGTCTACCGCATCGAGCACCAAGCCAAAGGCTTAGAGACCTGCGCCATCTGCGGGGAGCTGGTCAACATGGGCTACGTGGAGATTGTCAACCCGATGGAGCGGTTCGTGGTGGAGATGCCGTACATCGCGCTGCACTACTTGGAGCATGGCAGCTTTGCCTACGAAGGGGACGTGCATGGTCGCGGGCTGGAGGAGCCGCGCACCATCGACTGCGTGCTCCATTCGCCCGGCGGCTACCACCAGCAGCCTATTGCTGGGGATGCCGATGGCGACGGCCTGCGGGATGACGAAGAGGCGGTGCTCGGCACCAACCCCGCTGCGCGGGACAGCGATGGGGACGGAAGCCCAGACGGCGCCGCACTTGCCTGGCGACTGCAGCAGGCGTTGCAGGGTCTTCCCACCGAACCGCGGCCTGATGGCCCCTACCTGCGCCATTTCATGCAGCGCGGGGTGGAGCAGTGCGCCGTGTGCGGTCAGTGGGTCAACATGGGCTTCGCCAGGTTAGTGAACCCCGCCCTCAGCGATTCACTGGACATCCCATACATTGCGGTGCATGCGCTGGAGCACGGTGCCTTCAGTTATGACGGGAGCCTGCACGGGGTAGGCCGCCTGGACCCGCTGCGCTTGGCCGCGCTGCTTGATCTGCAGACCGAGGTGCCCCAGCCGACAGCCGCGGCGCCGCAGGGATTTCATCTCTTTGCCGCGCAGCCGAATCCGTTCCGTAGTTACACCCAGGTCTCCTATCAGCTCGGCGCGGGGTCCGTGGTGAGGCTGGAGGTCTATAACTTGTTGGGTCAGAAGGTCAGGGGGCTGGTGGCCGAGTGGAAATCAGAAGGCACCCACCACGTGAACTGGGACGGCCTGGACGACGTGGGACGCCCCGTCCCTGGAGGCATCTACCTCTGCCGGTTACAGGCGGGCACGTGGAGCAGCGTGCAGAAAGTTACGCTGCTACGCTGATACGTATCGCTTGAGAATCCCAGTGACTTGTCAGGGCTCCCTCTGGCAAACCGGAGGCACCATGTTACGCAATGGAGCTCCTCTGCTGCTTATCCTGGTCCTCTCTCTGGCGAGGATGGGAGGCGAGGCGATGGCACAGTGGTTCGTCGCGCTGGCCGAATCTCCCAACGACGACCGGCACCCGTATTTTTGTAGGAGTTCTTGGGGTGCGGTGGATAGCATTCTTTGGCTTGCTTACGATGCGGAAGTGGAGCCCGGGAACGCCGAAATATTCGTTCGTGCCCTTTACTGCAGGGAGAGTGCGTGGCGCGAGCCGCTGCGTCTCACCTTCGATCCCGCGACGGATCAGAATCCGGTTGTCGAGTTGGTGGCAGATTCCGCGGTCATCGTGTGGGAAAGCAATCGACGCGGCAATTGGGATCTCATGTACGCGACCCATGGGCAGGCAGGGTGGTCCGCTGCCGAGTTTGTGACCACCGACTCTGCCGACGAGAGGGAGCCAGCGTTGGCGTCCTCCTTCTGGTGGTCTTCTGGCCGGTGGCTCTCAAGAGTGCTTCTGGTCTACTCCCGAGGAGGTGTGCTCTTCATTGCGGCCTTTG
>JACIZP010000113.1 GCA_014359355.1 Calditrichota bacterium
TCCGATCTGCAGGCCCTCGCCAACGGCGGGCCGGTGGTCAATGAAGAAGTGGTCGGTGACAAAATCTTCGAGACGACCAAGTTCCCGGTGACCATCGGCGGCCAGCAGGTGGTGGGGGGTATCATCCGCGATGTCACCGAGAAGAAGCGGCAAGAACGGGAGCTGAGGGATGCGCTCTCCCTGCTGCATGCCACCTTGGAGGCTACTGCCGACGGCATCCTGGTGGTGGACCGGCAAGGGAAGGTACAGAGCTACAACCAGAGGTTCCTGGAAATGTGGCGGATTCCTGAAGAGGTGGCCGCCACGCGCGATGACGATCGACTGCTGGCCGCTGTCCTTGACCAGTTGGAAGAGCCCGAGGAGTTTCTGCGCAGGGTGCGCGAGCTGTACAACGACCCGGAGGCGGAGAGTTTCGATGTGCTGCGCTTCAAAGATGGCAGGGTGTTCGAGCGGTACTCGCGGGCGCAGCGCATTGGAGGCAAACCGGTGGGGCGCGTGTGGAGCTTCCGCGACGTGACCGCGCGCGTGCGGGCGGAACAACAGCTGCGCGATCAACAGGAGCAGGTGCGCGCCCTGGTCGAGGCGGCCCTCGACGGCGTGGTAATGTTGGACCAGGATGGGAACGTGACTCTGTGGAATCAAGCAGCCACGCGCATTTTTGGCTATGACGCAGAAGAGATGATCGGCCGCAACCTGCATGCCCTCGTCGTACCCGGGGAGCTGAAAGACCAACACGCCGCTGCCTTTGCGCGCTTCCGCGAGAGCGGGAACGGCGCAGCGGTGGGAAGGACGATGGAACTGGAAGCCTTGCGGAAGGATGGTTCGACGGTGCCCATCGAACTGTCCCTTTCTGCCGTGCAGCTCAAGGGAGCGTGGCACGCCATCGGCATTGTGCGGGACATCAGCGAGCGCAAGGCCATGGAGGCGCGCCTGCGCGAGAGCGAGGAGCGCTACCGGGCCCTGTTCGACCGCTCCATGGACTGCGTCTATCTGCACGACTTTCAGGGCAGATTCATCGACGCCAACCCGTCGACGCTCAGACTCTTCGGCTACGAGCCCGAGGAGGTGGCACATCTGTCCTTTGCTGACGTGCTCGATCCCGACCAGTTACCCCTGGCCATGCAGACGCTGCAGGAGATCGTGGAAACGGGTGCCCAGCGGTCGACAACCGAGTTCCGGGTGCGGCGCAAAGACGGTGGTCATATTGACATTGAGACGACTTCGTCGGTCATCATGCGAGATGGCAAGCCCTACGCGGTGCAGGGCATTGCCCGCGACGTGACCGAGCGGAAGAAATTGGAGCAGCAGCTCAAGGACGGCTACCAGACCATGGCCGCGCTGAACGAATTGCTCAGGCTGTCGGTGTCGCCGGCGCCGCTGGAAGAGCTGTTGCAGCAGGCCTTGGCCATATTGACCAAGATGCCATGGCTCGCTGTGCAGGCCAAGGGAGCAATTTTCCTGGCCGAGCCTGGCGAGCAGACCCTGGAGATGAAGGCCCACATAGGGTTGAGTGCCCCGGTGCTGGCTGCCTGCGGCCGCGTGCCCTTTGGGCGCTGTCTGTGCGGCCGCGCCGCCGAGCAGGCCTCGGTGGTGGTTGCCGACCGCCTGGATGACCGTCACGAGGTGAGCTACGAAGGAATGACCGACCATGGCCACTTCTGCGTGCCCATCGTCT
>JACIZP010000114.1 GCA_014359355.1 Calditrichota bacterium
CCTGACGGGCACGACAAGATTGGCGAGGCGGTGGCGAGAGGCGCTGCCGTGGTGGTGCTGCAGAAAGACCGAGAGGTACCGGCGCCGGCAGTAAAAGTGCAAGTGCCCGACTCCCGGGCCGCCCTCGCCATGCTGGCCAACAAGTTTTACGGCTACCCCTCGCAGCAACTGAAGCTCATCGGCGTGACGGGCACCAACGGCAAGACCACTACCACCCACATTGTGGAAAGCATCCTCCTCCAGAAGACAGGGGTCGGTCTCATCGGTACCCTGTACTACAAGATCAACGGCACCATTCACCAGTCCAAGGACACTACGCCTGAGCCGCCGGACCTGCATGCCATCTTCCGGCGCATGGTGGGCGAAAAGGTGAGCTACTGTGTGCTGGAGGTTTCGTCCCACGGCATCGACTTCCACCGCGTGGACGGCTGCCAGTTTGATGTGGCGGTGTTCACCAACCTCACGCAAGACCATCTTGACTACCATGGCACCCTCGAGAACTACCGGCGCACCAAGATGCGCCTGTTCGAGTGGTTGGCACCCGACAAGCATGCTGTGGTGAATAGGGACGATCCGTCGGCTGACCACTTCATCAAGGCCACCCGTGCACGTGTCTTGACCTACGGCGTCGAGAAGCCAGCGGACCTGATGGCGCGGGACATCCGCCTTTCAGTTCGTGGGACCGCATATCAGCTCTGCACGCCGGCCGGGGCGATTCCGGTGCAGATGCGCCTGCTGGGCATGTTCAACGTGTACAACGCCCTCGCGGCTGCCGGCGCAGCCTTTAGCCAGGGGGTCGATCTTGAGACCATCAAGCAGGGACTGGAGCGGCCAATTCGCGTGGCCGGGAGGTTTGAGCTCATCGAACGTGGCCAGGATTTTACCGTGGTGGTGGACTATGCGCACACGCCGGACGGGATGACTAACGTGTTGACCTTAGCCCGCTCTTTGCAGCCGAATAGGGTGATTACGGTCTTCGGCTGTGGCGGCGATCGCGACAAGGAAAAACGCCCCATCATGGGCAAAATCGCCGGTCAGATGAGCGACCTGGTGGTGGTCACTGCGGACAACCCGCGCAATGAGGATCCCGCGCAGATTGCCGAAGAAATCGTGGCCGGGATGGACGCCGCGCCGCACAAGGTAATCCTTGACCGGCGCGAGGCGATCGCCTATGCGCTGCGGCAGGCCCGGCCCGGCGACATCGTGATGCTGCTGGGCAAGGGGCACGAGTCCACCCAAACGCTGAAAGACCGCACGGTGCCGTTCAACGACGCCCAGGTCGCCGCAGGGTTGTTGGACGAGCTCGCGGCTTAGGAGGGGCTGGCATGAAGGCGAGAAGCTGGAGGGTCAAAGGTCCCAGAGACAGAACTGTCTTGCTTCTCCGCGGTGCAGCGTTGGTGGTGTTCTCGTTAGCTACGTGGGCGGTGGCAACAGGAGAGGACAGCATGGAACAGGCAGGGCAGGGTATCGTGTGGGCGAAGATCCAGCGCTTGGACAGAGTAGAATTCATGTTGGGTTTCGACGCACCTGGTCTCCGCGCAGCTGACATCGAGATTTCACCGCCCACCAGGATTAAGCAGGTCCAACAGGAGGGACGCAAGGTCGTCCTGACCACCGCTCCGCTCAAGCTGACCGAATGCTATACGCTCCGCGTGCGCGGCGGGGGTGAAAGAGAGCTGCAACCTGACGGCGTTCTGGACCAGTTCTGCTCTGACAAGCCACTCGGTTGCCACGTGCAAGGGAAAAAGGCAACCTTTCGCCTCTTTGCGCCGCGCGCTCGCCAGGTCACCTTGGAGTTGTTTGAGCGGCATGACCAAGAGCGCGGCGTGGAGTACCGCATGCGCCGCGATGGTCAAGGCGTGTGGGAGTGCACGGTGCACGAACCGTGCGTTGGCAAGTACTACGCTTATCGGGTGGACGGCCCGCAGAGTCCCACCGAGATGTTTGATGCCAATCGGCACATTGTCGATCCTTATGCGCGCGCGGTGGTCACGCTCAACCACTTCCGCCACCCCGGCAAGGCGCTCATCCTCCCTGAGGACGATTTCGACTGGGAGGGCGACACCTGGGTGACAATCCCGCCCCGCGACCTGATCATCTACGAACTGCATGTGCGCGACATGACCGCCCACCACAGCTCCGGCGTACCCGAGGCGCTGCGGGGCACCTACCTCGGTCTGGCCTACCCCGGGGCACGAGGGGGTATCGATTACATCAAGAGCCTTGGGGTGAACGCGGTGGAGCTCTTGCCCGTGCACGAGTTCGCCAACATGGAGCCGCCGTACAAGGACCCCAGTCTGCTGCCGGCAAACACCTGGAACCCCTATGCCCGCAACCACTGGGGCTACATGACTTCCTACTTTTTCGCCCCTGAGTCCTACTATGCCACCGGGGGGACCATGGAGCCTGGACGCTACTGCGGCGTCGATGGCCGGCAGGTGCGCGAGCTCAAGGAGCTGGTCAAGGCGTTCCACAAAGCCGGCATCGCGGTGCTCCTGGATGTGGTTTATAACCACGTGGCTCAGTACGAGTGGAACTGCTTCAAGCTCATCGACAAAAAGTACTATTTTCGGCTGGATAACGACCAGAATTTTACCTCGGAGAGTTGGTGCGGCAACGATTTCAAGACGGAGCGCCCCATGGCGCGTCGGCTCATCCTCGAGAGCGTCAAGTACTGGATGACCGAGTATCACATCGATGGCTTTCGTTTCGACCTGGCGGCGCTCATCGACTGGGAGACCTGTGAGCAGATAATCGCCGAGGCACGGCGCATCAACCCTCACGTCATTCTCATCGCCGAAGCCTGGGGCATGGGCAAGTACGAGCTGGCCGGCTTCTCCGACCGCGGCTGGGCCTCCTGGAACGACCAGATCCGGAACGGGGTCAAGGGGCAGAATCCTTATGACGGGCTGGGCTTCATCTTTGGCAAATGGCAGGGCGGGAACAACCTGCACAGCATTCAGAACTACGTGCTCGGTACCCTGCGCTCGGAGGGAGGGCTCTATCTCGACCCCGCCCATGCGGTTAACTACCTGGAGTCCCATGACGACCACACCTTCGGCGATTTTGTACGCATCGGCAACGGCGACATCCGCGAAGACGAGGTGGTGGTGGACCTCGATGCTCACGTCCGGCTCAGCGAAAGGCAGATGCGGCTAAACAAGCTGGGGGCGCTGTTTCTCTTTACTTCGCAAGGCATGGTGATGATGGCCGAGGGTCAGGAGTTTGCACGCAGCAAGGTCATTGCCCGCTGCGACCTGCCCGATGTGCGCTGCGGTACCATCGACCACAACAGCTACAACAAAGACGACGAGACCAACTACCTGAACTATCGGCACGCGGACATCAATCGCGAGCTGGTGGACTACTACCGCGGGCTTATCGCGCTGCGCAAGGCCCATCCCTCTTTCCGGCGCGCTCACAAAGAGCAGATCCACTTCTTCAACGGGCCGCTGGTTTTCTCCTTTGGCTTTCTGATTGACGGCTGCCAGTTGGGCGACAGCCACGACTTTGTGGTGGTGCTCAATGGCGACCCACAGCAGGAGGCGGCCATGGTGCTGCCGGAAGGGACGTGGCAGACGGTGGTGGACCAGCGTTCGGCGGGCGTGGAACCTTGCGGCCCGCCATTGCGTGGGCTGGTGCAGGTGCCGCCGACCTCGGGAATGGTGTTGCGGCGAGCTCCGAACGAATGACTTGGATTCCAGGGGGCCTGCACTCGAGCAGAGAGCTTTTTGGATGGTGGAAACAGTGGACGAAGGAACGGCTCTGTCGAGGACAAACTGCGGGTGACCAACCATGAGGAGCACACAGGACACACAGCGCGTCTACGATGTGATCGCGGCCGGGCACATCTGCCTGGATATCATCCCGGCTTTTCCTGACACCAAGGTTCAAGACATTGGCGCCCTGCTCCGCCCCGGCAAGCTGGTCAACGTCGGACCAGCTGCCATCAGTACCGGCGGACCGGTGTCCAACACGGGCCTGGCAATGAAGAAGCTGGGCCTCAACGTGGCCTTCATGGCAAAAGTGGGCGATGACGAGTTTGGACGGCTCATTCGTGAGCGACTGCGTCGAGAAGGGAGCGACGCTGGCATAGCCGTGGCCCCAGGAGAGGCGTCGTCGTACACCGTGGCCATCGCCCCTCCTGGGATTGATCGCATCTTTCTGCACAACCCTGGCACAAACGATACCTTCGGTGCCGACGATGTGGACTATGCGGTGGTGGATCAGGCAAAGGTCTTTCACCTTGGCTATCCCCCACTCATGCGGCGGCTGTTTGCCGACGGGGGCGCCGAACTGGTGGAGATCTTCCGCCGGGTGCACGATGCAGGAACTATCACCTCATTGGATATGTCTTTGCCCGACCCGGCTAGCGAATCCGGGCGAGCACCGTGGCGCGAGATTTTGCAG
>JACIZP010000115.1 GCA_014359355.1 Calditrichota bacterium
TGCCAATCTCCAGCGAAACCTGGTCCAGGGCACGGAATGGCTGCTTCTTCTTACCGACGATGGGAATGGCCAATACCAGGCGGTACAGTGCACGCCGAAGTCCACCAAAGCGCCCTCCGATGCGCGCAATGTTGATCCGCTTCTGGTAGATGCGCGTGGCCAGAGCGTTCACGCCCAACGCCGCATACCACAGCACCCCGACGACCGCCACCACGCCAATCTTCTGCCAGCGCAGTTGGAAGAGCAGAAGCGTCAAGGCCGGAAATCCCCACAACCAGACCGTGCGCAGGCGATCGCCGAGGGTGCGCCAAAAACTGCGTCCTGCGCGACGAAAACGGTGCTGCAAGTAGACGCGGACCGGACCGAGCAGCATGAGCACAAAGAAGTAGAGCAGCACCGACAGGGGCACAAACCAGAAGGCACTGCCCAGGTAGAAGTAGACGAAGTAGATCAGAAAGCCCAGGAGCGGCACCTGCCACACGAACTGGTCAAAGTCCCGCAAGGAAGTGAAGCGCTTGTGCAGCCCGGCCTTGGCCCGGATGATCTTGCCCTTTTTCCACTCGCGGACAAAGCGCATCTCCTGGTCGTAAATCTTGACCAGATTCTGCAGCCGAATGACTATGGGCGAATCGGCGGGGATGAGCTCGCTCTTTGCCCGGCGCAGGCTGGTCATCAAGAAGTAAGTCGCCGCCGGGATGAGCATGAGCAACACAATGCCATCGATGCAGATCCAGAAGAGGCTGTCCACGCTGCGGTAGATGAGCCACCCGCCGGCAAGAAGTGCCACACCCTGAGCTACCTTCACGCGCCAATCCAGGCCGGCGAGCCACCGCAGCATCGTCTCCAGACCAGCATAGACCGTGGGGATGAACACCAACGTCAGCAGGGTGCTCATGCTCAGTCCGCCGATGACCGTGATGGCAAAGGGCGCCCCAATGTAGGTCACGTATTCCCCCTTGCCCATGGCCAACGGGAACATGCCGACGATGGTGGTGATGGCAGTGATGAGGATTGGACGCACGCGCGCCTGGCCCGCCACCAAGAGCGCACGCGAGCGACGGAACCCACGGCTGCGCAAGATGCGCGTGTAGTCAATGAGGATGATGCCGTTGTTCACCACAATGCCAAAGAGGATGAGAAAGCCGGTCAAAGTGTTCGCGTTCAGCAGCGAATTGCCGGTGGCAATGAGCGCGACGAAGGACCCGACCGCGGCAAAGGGAATGGAGAACAACACCACCAAGGGGAGCCACAACGACTCGAACACGGCAGCCAAAATCATGTAAATGAGCACTACGGCCGCGCCGATGAGGTAGTAGAACTCGCGCAACTCTGACTCTGGTTGCACCATCTCCACCGCAATCCCGGCGGGCACGGTGAGGTTGGCCAGTACGTCTGCCACCTCGGCGCGCGCCTGCTCCCGCAAGGTCTTGGAGGCATTGACCTCGGTCAGGAACTGGTAGCTGACCTCGATCTGCTTCTCCTGATTCACGCGGTTGATGGTGGCCAGGCCGGTGGCGTAGACGATGCGGCTCAGCTGCTGCAGCTCGTAAGTGCCGCCGCTCTGCGAAGGAATGCGCAGGTGCCGGAGGTCATCGACCGTCTTTTCCCGCTCCTCCATCTCGGCGCTGCGAATGATAATCTCGTACTCGTCGGTACCCTGTTTGAACTGCAGTCCGGAGGAGAACTCCCGTTGAAAGCCGGTCAGCTCCGCAGCGATCGTGGCTAAGGTGATGTCGTATTCGCTCAGTACGGCTTTGTCAAAGAGCAGATGCAGCTCAGGCCGGTTCTCGGACACGTTGACCCGCACCGACTGGACCGATTCCAAATTCTGCAGATAGTAGCGAATGTCCTCGGCCACATTCCGCATCCGGCCAAAGTCGGTGCCTTTGATGACATTGGATTCGCTCTGGGTGCCAATGCCCAACAGGCGCTCAAACGAGCCGCCAGGGTTCATCCTGCCCCCACCGCCGCGGAAGCGCCGGCTCGCCCGCGGCTGCTCAAAGCTCACCTCTGCCAGGCGAAAATCCTTGATGCGCTCCTGGATATCGCTCTTGATCTGCGCAATGGAACGGTTCTTGATCTTCTGATAGTCCTTGCGCAGCTTGACCGTGACAACTGCCTCTTCCTCGTAAATCTTGCTGACGATGTCCTGCTTCTCGGGGATGTCCTCGATGCGCTTCTCTAACTCGCTGGTCACCGCGTCGGTGGTCTCCAGGGTGGCGCCGCTGGCCATGGTGAGATAGAGGTTGAGGTCGGTGGTTTGCACTTCTCGCGCCACGTTCAGGCTCACGCCTAACGCAACAAGCACGCTGGCTACGAAGAGCACGAAAGCGGTGCCGATGGTGCGCACTGGAAAGCGCATGCACGACTTGAGCAGGAGCGTGTAGATTTGCAGGAGCCTATTCTTCTGCGAAACGATGCGGAACTGCACCCCCTTGCCCACCTTGCCGCGACTCAGGAAGTGGTGGGTGATCATGGGCACCAACAGCAGGGCAACCACCAGCGAGACCAACAGCGTGCTCACCACGGACACGCCAATGTGCTTGCCAAAGAGCTTGATGAGGAAATTGCTGGAGAAGATGAAGGGGAGAAAGACCACGACAGTGGTCAAAGTCGCAGCAAAAATGGAGCGCCACACCTCCTTGGTGCCACGCGTGACCGCCTCATCCGGCTGCCGGTGCAGCGCTGCGTGGCGATAGATGTTTTCGAGCACCACCACGCTGTTGTCCAACAGCATCCCCACCACTAAAGCCATACCTACCAGCGTCAGGCTGTTGAGCGTGATTCCGAAGGCGTAAAACAGGTTGAGAGCAGTGAAGATGGAGATGGGGATGGCGAGAACGATGGTCACCACCAGGCGCAGGTTGCGCAGGAAGAGCCAGAGGACTAAGACTGCCAGGCAGCCGCCCACCAACGCCAGTTGAATGATCAACTTGACGTTGTTTTCCATATCGTCGGCCATGTTGCTCTGGATGGCGATCTCGAGGTCCTGCCCTTTAAGCTCACGATTCAGGCGGGCGATCGCCGCCTTGGTGGCGTGCGACAGGGAGATCAGATTGACCTGCGCATCCCGGACCAACTGTACGGTCACGGCTTCCTTGCCGTTGACCCGGCTCAACGAGGTCTCCTCCTTAACGCCGACCACCACCTGCGCCACATCGCGCAACAGCACCGGCCCCTCGCGGCGCACCACGAGGTTCTCCAGATCCCGCACGTCCGCATAGTCGGCCACCACGTTGACAAAGTACTGCTTGTCCCGGCCAAAAGCGCGGCCGACAAAGGTGGTGGTGCGACTGTTCTGGCGGATCAGATTGCGGATCTGTGCAGCGGTGATGCCATGTGCCCGGCAGGCGTCCTGGTTGAGGATGATCTCCACGGATTTCTCCCGCCCACCGGAGACCATCACCGTGGCGATGCCGTCGATCTTCTCCAGCTCAGGCACCACCTCCTTGTCCACCAAGTGCCGGACGCGGTCGACGTCGCCGCCACCGCGAACCTGCAGCTCCATGAATTGGTTGGCCAGCTGGTCCACGTCAACGCGCACCACGTTGACGTTGAACTCATCGCCCAAGGTGGTCTTCACCACGTCCACTTTTTCCTGCAGGCGCAGGTAGGCGTACTTGAGGTTGGTCCCCTGCGTGAAGTAGACGAAGATCGTTCCCCGGCGCGGGTCGACGTACGAATCGATGCGTTCGACCCCCTGTAGCGAGCCAATCGCACCTTCCAGAGGGATGATGGCATGCCGCTCCATGTAGGCGGGATCCACATCGAGCATGCCAGAGACCTGGACAATGAGAAAGGGCAATTCGGCGTTGGGCAGCAACTCCACGGGAAGCTGCTTGTAGGAGACGACCCCAAGCAGGGTCAGCCCCACGAACAGCATGCTGATGAGCGTCTTGCGTCGGTAGATGAAACTCACTCTTGCTCTTTCCGATTCACCAGTAGCGTGGACAATGTGTCCTCAGCGCGCAAATCTGGCGCGGAGTTCGTCAAAGACAAGGTAGACACACGGTATCACCACCAGCGTCAGCAGGGTCGAGGTCACCAGGCCGCCGATCACGGCCAGCGCCATCGGCGCCCGCAGCGCTGCCCCCTCGCCGAAGCCAAAGGTCAACGGCAGCAATGCCAGAATGGTGGTCAGGCTGGTCATGATAATCGGCCTGAAGCGGCGTCTCCCCGCCTCGATGATCGCATCGCGCAGCCGATACCCCTCCGCCTTCAGCCGGTTGATGGCATCGACCAGGATGATGGAGTCGTTGACGGCAATCCCGGCCAGCATGACGATGCCAATATAAGCCATGATGTTCAGCGACTTGCCGACGATGAGGAAGGTGAAGATGGATCCCACGGCGGCCAGTGGCACGCTTAACATCACCGTAAACGGGTGGATGAGCGACTCGAACTGGCTTGCCAGCACCATGTACACCAGCACCACGGAAAGAATGAGCGCGAACCCGAGGTTGTGGAACGCCTCGCTGCGCTTCTGCTCCTCACCGGTGAGCGTTACCGAGTAATCAGGAGGAAGCTCCAGGTGCGCCAACTCTTGCCGCACCTGCCGTACCACATGGTCAAAGGGCTTGCCCTTCTGGACGTGCGCGGTGACCCGACCGATGCGATTCTGGTTGCGACGGTAGATCTCCTTGGGCGCCACCGTCTCGCGAATGGTGGCCACCTCGCTCAGGCGGATCTTCTGCCCGCCGCTGGTGAGGAGCACGTCGCGCAGCTGGCCCACGCCCACTTTGGGCAGGTGCAGGGTAAGGTCCTGCATTTCCCCCCCGGTCTCCCAGGTGCCAGCCTCCTTGCCCATGAGCTGGTCGCGCAGCTGGGAGCTGATGCTCTCCACGCTGATGTTGTACATGCCCGCCAGCAGCCGGTCAACCACCACCTCGACCTCCGGCGCGCCCTCCTCGAAGCTGGTCTGCACATTGAAAAGCTCGTCGATGCCCAGCAGCCGCCGCTTGGCCTGTTGGGTGAGGCTATCCAGCACCGCCAGCTCCTTGCCCTTAATCTCTACAACCAGCGGCGCAGCCTCGGTGCCCAGGGTGCTCTGCAAAGCCGATTGCTCCTGGATGAACTCCACCTCCAGATCTGGAACGTCCGCGAGCCTGGTGTTCAGACGAGCAATTAGCTCCTGCGCCGAGGTGCGATGTTTCGGGCTAAGGATGACTCTGACGCTGGCACTGTTCTCCGCCGCAAAGATCGCCTTTTCGTCGCTACTTGCTGCGGTGGACGGACCAATGTGGCTGTAGAGCGTTTGCAACTCATCGCCCAGCGTAGCTTTGATCAGGTCCTCAATGCCGGCAACGGTCTGCTCGGTGCGGCGCAACTCGGTACCCTCAGGCAGCCGCAGCTCGATGGTAAACTCACCGAGGTCGGTCTTAGGGATGAACTCGCTTCCCACCACGGGCAGCAGCACCAGCGCCAGGACCACCAGAGCCACTGCGCCCCCGATCACCCACCATTTGCGGTCGAGAATACGGGCCAAAAACTTTGGATACCACGGGAACGACAGGGACCGCTTGGGCAAAGTGCGGTTGCCCGTCTTCAGAAAGCGCGCCGCCAGCATCGGGATCACCAGGATGGCCACCACCAGCGAAGAGAGGAGCGAAAACGCCACGGTCCAGGCCTGGTCCTTGAACAGCTCGCCCGCCACGCCGTGGAGGTAGACAATGGGCAGGAAGACCACAATCGTCGTCAGGGTGGCAGCAGTGATGGCCCCACCGACTTCTGCCGTGCCGACGACGGCGGCCTCGCGCAGCGGTACCCCCGCCTCTATGTTGCGGAAGATGTTCTCCATGACCACGATGGCATTGTCCACCAACATCCCCGCGCCCAAGGCGAGCCCACCGAGGGTCATGATGTTGAGCGTCAGCCCGTTGAAGTACATCATGTTAAAGGTGGCGACCACCGAGATGGGGATGGCCACGCTGATGATGGCGGTTGCCCCAATCCGCCGCAAGAAGACATAGAGCACCAGCACCGCCAAGAGCACGCCGATGAGGGCGCTCTGTTTGACCTCATCGATGGCCGTGGTGATGAAATCGGCCTGGTTCTGCACCACCACCAGCTCGTACCCGGGCAGTGCCTGCCTGATGTTGGCCAACGCCCGCAACAAATCATTCGCCGCACGCACGGTGTTGAATTTGGTCTCCTTGTACACAGCGAGCCCCAGGCAACGCTTCTGGTTGAGGCGGACGATGTTCTGCGGCTCTTTGTTGCGGAGCTCGATCTTGGCCACATCG
>JACIZP010000116.1 GCA_014359355.1 Calditrichota bacterium
GCCGATCGGCAACCTGCGGGATATCACCCTGCGGGCGTTGGATGTACTGGAGCAGGTGGACCTCATTGCCGCAGAGGACACGCGCCACACCGGTATCCTGTTGCAGCACTATGGCATCCGCAAGCCCCTGATAAGCTACCACCAGTACAACAGGGTGCAGAGGACGCCGCAGCTGATTGAGCGCCTCAAAGAAGGGCAAGCCGTGGCCTTGGTCTCGGACGCTGGCACGCCGGGTATCTCTGACCCTGGGTTCTACTTGGTGCGTGCTGCCATCACCAACGGCATCTCCGTGCAGGCAGTCCCGGGCCCCACGGCCTTGATAACTGCCTTGGTCGCTTCGGGGTTGGCCACGGACCGCTTCGCCTACGAGGGCTTTCTGCCCACAAAAAAGGGGCGCAAGACGCGGCTGGAGGGCCTCCGAAATGAGGAACGCACGCTCGTCTTCTACGAGTCGCCGCAGCGCCTGCAGCGGACCTTGCGCGAGCTTCTGGCGGTGCTCGGTGACCGGCAAGCGGTGGTGGCCCGAGAGCTGACGAAGAAGTTTGAGGAAATCATTCGCGCACCGCTCAGTGAGCTGGTGAGCAGGTTCGAGTCGAAGAAAGTGAAAGGCGAGGTGGTGTTGGTTGTCGAGGGCAAAGGCCGGACAAAGCACCAGGCAGACAGCACCAGGTGAAAAAGTGAAAGGACTATTTGGCGAATGAAGTTCTTTATCCTGCCGCCCAGGCTGAAAGAGGGGTTCCTCAACGGACTCAACCCGTTGGTGGGGTGGTTGGTGAAGCTCAAGTTGAACCCGAACTGGTTGACGACGTTCAGCCTGCTGGTAGGCGCCGCCTCGGGCGTGTGCTACGCCAAAGGCTACTTGCGATGGGGTGGGGCACTGGTGCTGTTTTGCGGCTTGCTGGACACTCTGGACGGCAAAGTAGCAAGAGCCACCAACCGCGTCACCAGGTTCGGTGCCCTGTACGATTCGACCTTGGACCGCTATGCGGAGGTAATCGCCTTTTTTGGAATGGCGTTCTACTTCGTGGCTCATCAGCAGCTGCTGGTCTCGGTGGCGATCTGTGTGGCCCTTGCCGGGTCGCTCATGGTCAGCTACGTGCGTGCCCGCGCCGAGGGCCTGGGCTTTGAGTGCAAAGTGGGACTCATGCAACGCCCTGAGCGCCTGGTGCTGCTGGGCGCAGGCAGCCTTGCGCATGAGTACGCCCTCATTGGGGCGATTTTCGTGATCGCCTTGCTGTCGAACTTTACTGCCGGGCAGAGGCTGTACCACGTGTGGGCCAGCGAGAAAAAGTCGAGTGTGTAGGGTGCTGCCCAGAGCAAAATCCAGGAAAGGGGCAGAAGTCACCACAACTGCCTGGTGTGTGCCCCTGCGCACGGGAAATAACACAGGAGGAACAACGACCACAGATGTTTCGTGAGATGTGTAAATCAAAGATCCATCGCGCCCGCATCACGGACGCCAATCTGAACTACGAGGGGAGCTTGACTATCGATCGCCTGCTGATGCAGGCAGCCGACTTGCTTCCCAACGAGAAGGTCCATGTGCTGAACCTCAACAATGGTACCCGAGCCGAGACATACGTGATCGAGGGAGAACCCGGCTCCGGTGTCGTGTGCGCCAATGGTGCTCTTGCCAGGCACACGCATCCTGGTGACCTTGTCATCCTGCTGTCTTTTGCCTGGGTCCCGGAGGAGGAGGCACGCACCTTCAAGACGAAGATTGTGCACGTCGACGAACGCAACCGTGTTGTGGGGCCAGCGAAGGCTTCGACAAAGTAGGACCGCATGTGTTAGCCGAGGAGGGAGAGTCTTGAGCAAGCAACCAGTTGAGATCAAGCAGCCGCAGGGGAAGTTGGGGGTGCTCTTGCCCGGGATGGGGGCGGTAGGCACTACCTTCATCGCCGGTGTGCAACTGGTGCGCAATGGCCACAGCAAGCCGTTCGGTTCCCTGACGCAGATGGGGACCATCCGCTTAGGCAAGCGCACGGAGAAACGGATTCCGAAGATCAAGGACTTTGTGCCTCTCGCTGAGCTCGGGGACCTGGTGTTTGGCGGGTGGGACATCTTTCCGGATAACTGCTACGAATCGGCGCTGAAGGCGGGTGTCCTGGAGCTCAGTGACCTGGAAAAAGTGAAGGACGAACTGGCTGCCATCCGGCCGTGGCCAGCGGTCTTTAGCAGGGACTATGTGCGGCGACTCGATGGCCCCAATGTCAAGAAGGCCAAAACGAAGTACGATCTGGCCAAGATGCTCATGGAGGACATCGAGCGTTTCCGCAGCGAGCACGGCCTGAACCGCATGGTCATGGTCTGGTGCGCCAGCACCGAGGTCTTTATGCGGCCCTCGGCTGTCCATCAGGACATCGCCAGCTTCGAAAAGGGGCTGAAGGAGAATGACCCGGCCATCGCGCCCAGCATGATTTATGCCTACGCCTCGATCATGAGCGGCGTGCCGTTTGCTAATGGTGCGCCGAACCTGACAGTGGACATTCCTGCCTTGATCCAGCTGGCGCGCGAGAAGCGGGTGCCTATCGCCGGCAAGGACTTTAAGACTGGCCAGACCTTGATGAAGACCATCATCGCACCCGGGCTGAAGGCTCGTCTGCTGGGTTTGGATGGATGGTTCTCCACCAACATCCTCGGCAACCGCGATGGCGAGGTGCTGGATGACCCGGAGTCGTTCAAGACGAAGGAGGAGAGCAAGCTTTCGGTGTTGGAATACATCCTCCAGCCCGACCTCTACCCGGAACTCTACGGCAACTTCTACCACAAGGTGCGCATCAACTACTACCCCCCGCGGCGCGACAACAAAGAGGGGTGGGACAACCTGGACATTTTTGGCTGGCTCGGCTACCGCATGCAGATCAAGGTGGACTTTCTCTGCCGCGATAGCATTCTGGCCGCCCCTATTGTGCTTGACTTGGTGCTTTTCATGGACCTCGCGCAGCGAGCGGGCATGCACGGTATCCAGGAGTGGCTCTCATTCTACTTCAAGAGCCCGATGTGTGCCCCAGAGCTCTACCCGGAGCATGACCTGTTCATCCAGCTGATGAAGCTGAAGAACACCTTGCGCTACCTGCGCGGCGAGGAGCTCATTACCCACTTGGGTCTTGAGTACTACGACTAAAGGCTGACGCTTCTTGCATCGCTCCGCGCACCTGAAAAGTATTCTCAAGACCGCTATGCCTGCCGTGGTGGATCTGTCCTCGCAGACCATCATGTGGACCATCGAGGCGATTCTGGTGGGCAGGTTGTCCGCGGCGGCCTTTGCCGGGGTGGCCATGGCCATCCAGATCGTGGTGGTGTTCTTCGCGGTGCTCCTCACCTTTGTGGTGGGCAGCTCGGTCATCATCGTCCGCGCTCTGGGGAGAAACGATCAGTGGGAGGCCAACCATATCCTCGGCCAGACCGTGCTTCTTGGGGTGGTCATGGCCTTTGCCTTTGCCGTGATCTGGTATTCTGGGGCAATTCACCTGTTCAAGCTCATTGGCAAGGCAGGGGCAGAGGAGGCAGGTATTGCGGCGGAGCGGGCCGGCGTCACCTACTTGCGTACGGTGTCTTTCTTTGCGCCGTTGATTGTGACCAATTTCATTGGGGTGGGGATCATCCGTGGCAGCGGCGACACGCGCCATTCCATGGTCATCAACATGGTGGTCAACGGTTTGAATCTGGCGTTGGCACCGTCGCTCATTTTCGGCTGGTTCGGGCTGCCGCGCTTGGAAGTGCGCGGTGCTGCCCTGGCCGTGGGTATTGCGCACTCGGTGGGCTTCTTCTTGACCTTTGGGTTGTTGCTCAGCCCCCATGGGCGGCTCCGATTACCCTTGCGGGAGCTGCTGCGGCCCGATGGCGAGACGTTTCGTCGCCTGCTCCGCACGGGGGTGCCGACCACGGTGGAACAGCTTGCCACCTCGGTGGGCGTCCTGTTCGTGATGGGCTACGCCGCGCGCCTGGGGTTGGCCACGCTGTCGGCGCACGCGGTTTTTGTGCGGGTGCAGGCGGTCCTGTCCATGGCCTACATGGGATTTGGCTTGGGCGCCATGACCTTAGTGGGCATGGACTTGGGAGCAGGGGACCAGGTGCGGGCTCTGCGCACGGCGCGGCTGTCGATGCTGGTGACCTTCGCGTTCGTCATCACGGTTGCCGTTTTGCTCGTCCTGTTCAGTAGGCAAATCATGGCGCTCTTCCTGACGGGACGCGAGACCGCGGTGCTGGCCAAAGGAGCGGTGGCCATTTACGTGTTCGCTCTGGCCCAGATTCCCAAGGCTCTCTTGGGTTCAGTGGCCGGGAGCCTGCGCGGCGCGGGCGACCTCCGCTTCCTCATGTGGCTGACGATCGTCTCGGTGCTGATCTTCGAGATCGGGCTGAACTACGCTGCGGCTTTCGTGCTGGGGTGGGGGTTGGTGGGGCTCTGGGCTGTCCACGGCACGGGAGAGGTGACCAGGTTGACGGTGACCTACCATCGCCTGCACGGCAATCGTGGCGAAGTGGCGCACAGGGTGTGACGTGAGCGGGCTGCTCATCACTTTCGAAGGGATTGATGGGGCAGGAAAGAGTGTGCAGGCAGAGGCATTGCGCCAATGGCTCGAGACGGTGAAACAGCGTGCGGTGCTCCTGCTGCGGGACCCAGGGACGAGCCCTATTGCCGAACAGATCCGACGGATTCTGCTGGATCCTGCCAACGGGGCAATGTCGCCGTGGACGGAGCTGTTGCTCTACGAGGCAGCGCGGGCGCAGCTGGTGGAGGAGTGCATTAAACCAGCTTTGGCCCAGGGCAAGGTGGTTATCTGCGACCGCTTCTACGACTCCACCACTGCCTACCAGGGCTACGGACGCCAGCTCGACTTAGCTACGGTGATGCAGGCCAATCGCATCGGCGCCTGCGGGCTGGTGCCTGATCTGACCGTCCTCCTCGATTTGGACGTCGAGGTGGCGCTGCAAAGAAAAGGACGCCTCGCCCTGGACCGCCTGGAGCAGGAGGAGCGTGCATTCCACGAGCGGGTGCGGCAGGGATACCTGGCATTGGCGCGAGCGGAACCAGATCGGGTGAAAGTTGTTCAAGGCGATAGAGCTGTCGGCACCATCGCCGAAGAGATTCGGCAACTGGTGACGGCAGTGGTGGTGGGGTAGTTGCGCGTGGTTCTCTTGTGTGGAGGTGCATAATGAGCACCAAAAAGCAAGTTCTCCTCATCGTGGCGCTCATCCTGGTGACCGTGGGAGTCAGCGGCTGGCTCTCCACGGTGGTGGGCAACCGCGGACCGGACTACAACGAAGACTTGCGCAGAAGCATCCTCCTGTTCAGCAATGTGTACGAGTCCGTGGTGCAGCGCTACATCGAGGAGGTCGACCCAGAAAAGTGTGTGCAGGCCGCCATCGACGGCATGCTGGAGCGCCTCGACCCGTACACCGTGTACCTGAAGGCTGAGGAGGACGACGAGATCGAGATCCTCACCTCAGGCAAGTACGGCGGCGTAGGGATGCGCATCGGCATGCGCAACGGTTGGGCCACGGTGGTGGAGCAGCCCTTTGACGGCAAGCCGGCATTCCGTGCCGGCATCCGGGAAGGTGACCAGATCATCGAGGTGGACGGCAAGAGCACCAAGGACCTTACCATCTCAGAGACCGCTTCCCTGTTGCGGGGCGAGCCGGGCACGGAGGTGGTAGTGAAAATCCGCCGCGAAGGCGTTTCCGAAGTGCTGACTTTCCGCCTCATCCGCGATGTCATCACCGTCGAGGACATCAATTGCGCCACCATCATCAATGGCGACGTGGGATTTGTGCGCTTGACGCGTTTTGGGCGTAACGCCGGGACAGAGGTGGAGCGCGCCGTCACCAAATTGAAGCAGCAAGGGGCCAAGAAGCTGATTCTTGACCTTCGTTCCAATCCTGGTGGGCTCTTGGAGGCCGCTGTTGAAGTCGCCAATGTGTTCGTTCCCAAGGGTGAACTGATTGTGTCCACCAAAGGGCGGAACAAGAGCGATG
>JACIZP010000117.1 GCA_014359355.1 Calditrichota bacterium
CCTGGAATCAGCTTGGCGGTGATTTTCACGTAGGCCCCATCACGCTTGTTGCTGCGGTAGAGCTCAAAACCCAAGTTCTCGGTCTCCGTGGCAGTGACCCATTTCAGGCGAATGCCAGAGGGGATGCTGACTGCCTCGAAAGAGACCAGTTCCACCGCCACCACCAGGTTGTCGGTCGACCAGGTGGGGAAATCAATCGCCCCAAAACCTCCCACCAGCTGCACAGTGCGCAGCTCCGAATCGCCGTAATGGGTCGCCTCGATCACCGAGGGGCCATTCCACGCCCGGGCGAAAATGACGCTCCCGTGGGCCAGACGATCGTGGGTAAACTGCACAGAGAACTTACCCTCGTCCGGATTCAGCGGAAACCCGGCGCCGACAAAGGTCACGCCGATGAGCTCATC
Source organism: Calditrichota bacterium (assembly GCA_014359355.1). Lineage (NCBI taxonomy): Bacteria > Pseudomonadati > Calditrichota > Calditrichota bacterium. Next base: position 405 of record JACIZP010000117.1, read on the forward strand.
GTCGCCAGTGGGGTTGCCAAAATCATCGGGGATATCGTTGATGCCATTTGCCCCGACGTAGATGATCTGGATGAGGTCGCCGGTGCCGAGGAAGGCGTTGCCATGGAGCCATTGGCCCGTGTGATCTTTCACGCCGCTGGCGCAACTGATGTCAACCGTTCCTGCACCCGCCGCCGAAACCCACTGGAGGGTTACCGCAGCCGCGATTGCGTAAAGCCATTTTTCCCTGCCACCCATTCACATCCTCCCACAGGTCGCCCAGACCTGACTATTCTTTCGTCATCTCGCGGGATTAGGGAACATCCACACCTTGCTGCCTTGACTGTTCCTGATATGCAGCCAGTACCCCTTTCCCGGTTCCAGCTTGATGTCGGCTACTCCCGACCCCACCTCGTTCAGCCACAGTCCGTCGTACTGCGTTCCCGTTCTGTCGACCAGCCAGGCAATGTCATAGTCCTTGCCGTTCCAGGCCATGATGCGGTCGGCCTGGCGCATGTTGGAGGCACCCACCACAACCCCATTCTCCCTCAGCCCGGTCTCGTGGAGGTCAACGACAGTGGGAAAGCAGGTGCCAATGAGATTGTATCCCGGACTGAGCGTAATCACCCGCACCGAGTCGGTACAGACTTCCCCCAGGAAAGTGAGGTCGACTGCAGGATGCCCTTGCCGGATTTCTACCCAGAAGCCCTCGCCGGCACGCAGCTTCATCTTGCTCAGGGCCCCGCCAGACTGGGAGAACCACTTGCCATCGTAAGGGGTGCCGGTGCCACCGGCCAACCACGCAACCTCATAGCCGCTGCCTGTCCATTTCAGCACACGATCGGCCTGGGTGGCGTTCGGTCCCCCGGTGAGCCGCGTTCCAAGGATCTCGCCCAAGGACGAGTCGGCCGGGATCAGAGGAAGGGAGACCAAATTGAGGCCCGGGTTCAGCCGGTGCCGCATCTTACCGATGCGGCCGACAGCTTCTTTGGCACCCGCAGGGCGCTTGGCCTTTATGACGTAGAAGCGGTCCCCCTCGTCCGAGGCGGCGCCCACGTCCGTCCACTCCGTGCCGCGAATAGAGGCAACGGGGTCCTGTGGTTCAAAGTAAGGCGAGTCTCCTCGATACACGTAGTATGCCTCAGCACGCGGCACTTCCTTCCACCGCAAGTTGAGGTCGCCACCCACTGTGCTGGCCCGTGGCTGCAGGTCCGGCGGATTGCTGGTGCAGCGCACCATCACCGCATACATGCTGCCCGTGCCTGAAGTACTTCCGTTCGGGCCAAGAGTGACCGTTTCCCCGGGAGCATATGTCCGCTGTGAGCTCCATATGCGAAAGTCACTGCAACCAGGATCGGTCACTCCCACCCGGTCACCCGTCTGCACAAAGCCAGTAGTCAGCCACGACGGCACAGGTACACGTGCGTCGTGCACCACGTAAACGGTCACCGAGTCGCCAGCCACAAACGACACGGCGAGATCGCTATTGGTCTTGTCGTTGTTGAGTGTCTTGATCCACAGCAGGCCTTCATAGCCCTGAGGAATGCTTGTCACGCGGTAGTCGCGGTCGGCGTAGTAGGGATCACCGACGCCGACATAAGCGGGGACGTACGTGCTCGGCGTGATGGAGTGAACCACTCCTTCGCCAGTAATCGCCGCCACCTGGATGTAGACGAAGGTCATCGAGGTCTGCCCCTGGTCGTCAGTCACATAGAGGCGTGGCTCGTACCCTCCGTCCTCGACGTACGTGTGGGTGACCACCGGCGACCAGGAGCTGTCCCCGTCGCCAAATTCCCACAAATAGGACACGATGCGCCCGTCCAAATCGTACGAAGCGGAACCATCGAAGGTCACCGTGAGCGGCATGGTGCCAGAAGTGGGTGTTGCCTGGATCACCGGCATGGGCGCGTTGCCCCTGCCCTCTATCACCGGAATCTCCCCCAGAATGCGATGGAACAGACTACCACGCTTGTCCATCCACACCACGTGCGCGCAGTTTTGACCGGCAGCTACTGCGGGGTGGCCGCATCCGGTGGGAGCGCCTGGGTCGATGAGCTGCGCCTGGCCCCACCCGGTTGTAGGATCATAAACGTTGTAAATCACCCGGTCAGTGTCGGTAAAGAGCGTCTTGTCCCCCTGGTGACTGACCACGTAGATGCGACCCTGCCCGTCTATGGCTATGCGAGGATAATGGCTGCCGTACACCTGGCTCCATTCCAAACCTGGCACGCGCTGACGCTGCCAATTGTTTGAGCCCACCCGTTTGGCAACCCAAGCAGCCCTGTCCCAATAGCTCACATAGGGGGTGCCATCCGGGTGCACGGCAATGAACAGACCCTCACCGATCTTCTCCTCGGAATTGTCGATGTTCTCGACCCCTTGCCAGGACCCCGCGCGAAAGAGGCGATAGAGGGGATCATAATCTTCGCCCATGTTGTCCCATCGCCAGAGGAGGTGGACGTCGCCAGCCGGTCCAGAAGCAATGTCGCAATAAGCATGTATGCGGTCGGTAACCGTGTAGTACACAAGCACTGAATCGCCAAAGGTAGTGGCATCGGCGGTTTTCATGCGATAGAACGGTGCTTCGCTGCCAAGGTACTTGCCGCGATAAATTACCCAGAGATTGTCGTATGTATCTGCGGTGATGGCGAACTTTTCGGCAGTTGCCACATAGACAGGTGGGGACCAACTCTCACCAAGACGCGCCGCGTACTTGACCTTCCCATCTGCGTACCATGCCACGTGGGGTAGCCCGCGACTATCCACAGCGACGTCCAGGGAGTTGTGGCAGCGTGCCCAGGCACCTCCGCTCCCAGGGATGCGCTCCGGTTCACTCCAACTTGTGAGATTGAAGCGCATGTAGTAGACTCCCTCGGAACCCAAGAAGACCAGGTGGGCACGTCCATACTTGTCGACCGCCATCGCAGGGAACCTGCCGTCCACACCCAGGGGCAGCGGGTGCCCGGCCTGTGTGCCGGCATAGAGCGTGAGGCTCTTGCTCTTGGTTTGACCGGCGTAGTCGACCCTCATCCGCAAGTGGTAAGTCCCGGGCATGCTGAAGGTGACGGTCCCAGACCGTCCAGTGCCCAACGCCACGTTCTCTGGCCCCCCTACTCTGTCGTAGAACCAGCTGTACGCCGAAGGATCGGTGATGAGTTGACCCTCGCTGTCGTAAGCCTCCCCTTCATAGGCAATCGCCTGTCCCAAATCGAAGCGGTTCTGCGTGGGCTGGGTAATCACCAGAGAGAGCTTGTTGCTCACCGAGGCAAAAAAGTCCAACATCCAGCCATCGCCAGGATTAGCCTCAGTGCCATCACCGGTGAGCGTGAAGTTGAACGGGTAGTACTGAATCCACGCGCTGTGCCAGAACCAGTAATTCCCATTCTCGCGCTCCAGCACCGCCTCGCTGGTAATCTGCTGCTTCAAATCCTCGGTGTAAACGCCATTCGATCCACGGTTCAGTTGCTCATTGTTCACCTGCGGCCTATTGCCCGACATGTGCGGCTGCGGGTGTCCGTGCGTGTAGCAAATATCAGCAGTCGGGATGTCGATGATTCCCTCGTCGGACATCGGGCTTATGCCGCAGAGCCTTTGTGGGTCGACCGCATGCACCGTGTCCACCAACGCCTTTGCCAGCGGCACGCGGTCAGCGGGCCTTTTGGCTGTGGAAAAGACCTCCGGGTATTGATAGCCGCCGTGTCCGTACTCGTTGGCGATGTCCAAGAATACATGGCGGTAAGGACGCAGCCACTCTGTGGCGTTGCGCACCGCCCTATAGATGGCCGCCGGGCTGTCCCAATGGTCGCGGTCCAAGTTCGGGGTCAAAGCCTTTTTCCGGCACTGCCTCTGGTAGAAATAGCCCACGTTGACTACCATGTCCAGTTCACGCGCCCGCTCCAGTATGGCCCGCAGCCGCTCCATGTACTCGGGTTTCAGCGACCCGTCCGGGCGAAACGCGCTATTGGAGTACCACTTGCCGTTGGCATCGATCTCGAAACCGGGGCTCCCTCCTTGGAGATTGATGCCAATGGTGTTGATGCCGTATGCACGGTACTGCGACATAGCAGTCAACAACTCCTGGGTCTGTTGGTCATCCCACAAGGCGTTGACGACACGGATGCCCCACATTTCGAAGGGCTTGTCGTCAAGAAGAAAACGTGTGCCTTGTACACTCAAGACGTTGCCTCCCTGAAGTGGTGCAACAGACCCAACTAAGAGCGTTAGCACGACCGTGAGGCCGCGTAGCTTGCTTCGCGCCTTGCTGACTCCGGTTGCCGTAACACTGCACAGGCTGCTCTTCGTCACGTCCCTCACCTCGCCTCGTCCCTGGAAAGAAAAGCAGTGCGCGACTCTTGCGCGGCATGACCAGTTGCCGCGTCTTCGCTGCGCTTGGCTGGTGTAGCGCAACCACCGCATAGGTGTCTCGTTGCCCGGCCAGCATCTCCTCTCTCCACTGCTTCTCTCTTGCCCTGCCGAGGCTCACCCCCTCCCCTTTTTCACTCATCAAGCTCGCAGCGCCTCTCTCTCTCCTCACTCGCTTGTCGTGGTGGTAAACCAGGTCCAAGATTTTGCTTTTCTGGGGCCTACGCCAGGAGGCTGCGGGCGGTGGAGATCACCTCGTTCACTTCCCGCATGTCCACCGGCTTGAAAATCTGGTAGGTAACGCCTTCCTGGGCCACCATCTGGCGGACCTGGTAGTTGAAATCGCGCGAGATGACCACGATGGGAAGGCGCGGTCTGCTCCGCCGCACGATGGGCACCAAGTCGATGCCGTGGATCCCCGACAGGTCGAGGTCAACGATGAGCAAATCGACCTTGTCTTCCAGGATGCGGAGCAGCACATCGCCCGCCTTACGCAGGCAGGTAACCTGAAATCGCGCGTCGGCCATGTCGCGCGCAAAGATCGCCTCGATTTCCGGATCAACAGTCGCCACCACGATTTGCTTCTTGCGTGATCCTGGTCTCGTCTGCATCGTCTTTCTGCCAGAATGAACCCGTTCCGCGCTGCTCGGTGCTCGAATACCTGTCTTGGCATCCCCTGTTTTACAAAGGCTATGCCATGCGCAGGGCGATCCGAGGCCCCCTGAGGATAGCTCTGCATCTCATTGACAATACAGAGCCTTAGGCCGCGCAGTAGCGAGGGCCATTTCGCCGGAGACTTCCGGACTCTAAGCCCAGAATGTGGCACGAAAGCCACACTCCAGAACCAAGGAAATCGCTAACCATTTGTTGCTAAGGGGATTGCGTCTGTGTGGCGTGCGCTACACAAAGGGGCAGGAAGAGCAGGTACTGGGGACACAACAGTGATGCAGGCGGTCCACACCATGGCCCTCTGCGGGCGCAGGGCGATGTCCAGTCCTATGCGAAGGAGAACCTTTCAAGAGTGGGTGTGAAACGTGTCGGAGCTCAGCGGGAGAAAACAAAAATCCGTCCCTCAGGACGGATTGGGTTACGTGGGGCCCGGCAGACGGCAGGAGCTCGGCAATGGAGTGCGCTCACTCCTCCCCGCGCATGTCGCCTGCGTAAATGGCTTCCTTGCTAAGATTGTGCTCCTCGAGCATGCGGTAGATAGTCTTGCGGTTTAGCCCTGCAGCCTCTGCAGCGCGGGAGATGTTGCCGCCATGCCTGCGGATTAGCCGCTCCAAGTACTCACGCTCAAAGCGCTGTACCACCTGCTCTTTCGCCTCGTGGAAAGGCAGATCCGTGGGGGTCGGCGGGTAGGAAGCCTTCCCCACGGAGCGGACCTTTTCCGGAAGGTCGCGCAGCTCCAAAGTACCCGTGGTGGACATGGAGACGGCGTGCTCAATGGCATTCTGCAGCTCTCTGACGTTGCCTGGCCAGTGGTAGCGCTGCAGAGCCAAAAGGGCCTCGTTTGAAATCTTGCCCACCTCAATCTGGTTTGATTTGCTGAATTCCCGCAGGAAGTGGTAGGCTAAGAGCGGAATGTCCTCTGCACGCTCACGAAGCGGGGGCACCTTGATGTTCACCACGCAGAGGCGGTAGTACAACTCGTGGCGAAGTCGTTTGCTTGCCACGGCTTCTTCCGGGTCGATGTTGGTGGCCGACACGACGCGGATGTCGACCCCGATGAGCTTCTTGCCGCCCAGGCGCCGAAATTCCAGCTCTTCCAGCACCCGCAGCAGCTTCCCCTGGAGGTTGTAGCTCATCTCGGCAATTTCATCGAGGAAGAGCGTGCCGCCATGGGCGATCTCGATGAGCCCCTCTTTCGTCGTCACCGCGCCGGTGAAGGCACCGCGCTCATACCCAAAAAGTTCACTTTCGAGGAGATTCTCCGGCAAGGCCGCACAGTCCACTGCCACGAAGGGCCGCGCAGCCCGGCTGCTGTAATAGTGAATGGCGCGCGCCACGAGCTCCTTTCCTGTGCCCGATTCGCCGGTGACCATCACATTGGCACTGGTGCGCGCGACTTTCCTCACCTGCTCCAGAATCTTCTTGATGGCATCGCTGGTGCCCACAATCTTGTCTGGGCGAGGCCCCGCCTCTATCTGGGAGCGCAAAGCGGAGTTCTCGCGGGTCAGTTCGGCATACTTCAGTGCCCGTTCCACAACGATGCGCAAATCATCGCTGGAGAAGGGCTTGGGGATGTAGTCAAACGCCCCTTCACGGATGGCCTTCTTGGCACTGTCGATGGACGCGTACCCCGTGTAGATGACCACCACGACATCCGGGTCCTCCTCCAGTGCCGCCTTCAGCAACTCGATGCCGCTCATATGCGGCATGACCAAGTCGGCGAGAATGACCCACGGTTTCTTCTCTCTGAGCACGGTGAGTGCCTGGTGGCCGCTGTTGACGCCGATGCACGAATAGCCCAGATTGCGCAACAACTCCAGGCGACTACTTAGAGAGTCTTCTTCGTCGTCGACGACGAGAATCAGTCGCTCGGTCTCATTCATGCGCGCGCTCCTATGGACTGCGGTTCCATGACCATAGCCGGGAGGGAAACAATCACGGTGGCCCCTCGTCCATGCTGGCTCCTCACTTCGATGTGACCGCCATGGTCGCTGACAATGCCATAGCAAAGGGAAAGCCCAAGGCCCGCTTGTCTGCTCACCTTCTTGGTGGTAAAGAAAGGGTCGAATATGTGCGGCAGTATGTGTTCCGGGATCCCCACCCCTGTGTCGCTCACTTCCACCTCCACCTGCCCGGTGTGCCGATTGTGGCGAGCGGCGATCCGTATCACACCTTTGTCGACGATGGCCTCGGCCGCGTTCCGCAATATGTTGACAAAGCAGCGTTCCAGGTCACTCTCGCTCCCCAGAATTTTCGGCAAGTCAGGGCTGATGTCTGTTTCCACGGTGACGTCAGCCGGCGTGCGCGCAATCTCAGACACCGCCGCTGCATTGCGCAGCACCGTGGCGATGTCTACGGGTGCATATTCTTCTGGAGCGCTTCTGGTGAAACCCACAAGGAAGCTGGTGACGTTGGCTATTTGCCGAATCTGCTTCTGGATGGCTTCCAACTCGGCACGCACTCCCGCCACCTCGGCTCCCTTGGCAATTTCGATCTCAAGAAGGCTCACATGGTTCTGCAAGGCCTCCAGGGGATTGTTGATTTCGTGGGCGATGCGCCCAGCCAGTTGTGCCAGGCTGTCCATCTTTTCCTGAAACACCTGCCGGGCGCGCGCACGCACCGTTTCGCTCACGTCCTTGGCGCAAAGGGTGACAATCCGGGTGCCATCCGCCAAGACTTGAGCCTGCAACTCATAGTCGACGTGGCATTCACCTCTGTACGGACTCCGCCAGCTCAGTCTGCCCCGCACGGGTTTCTCTGCAGCTAAGGCCTCACGGAGTTCCGCCTCAAGGCGGCCCCAAGGGACTTCCCCGCCGATGTTGGACAAGGCGCTGCCGACGAGCTTGTCCTCGTCTCCTTGTGCGGATGCTGCAAAAGCCCGATTGCAGAAAAGGACTTTGCCCTCCGTGGAAAGGACCGCCACGAGCTCATCGATGCTGTTGAGCACGCCCTCGGCATAGGCGCTCCGCACCCGCATCTGAGCGACCTGGCGGGCAATCTCCTTGCGGAGCAGGTCCTTCTGAGCAGCAGGCAGTTCTCCACCAGGTTCGCGCTCAACCGCGGGAACCTCGGCGAGCAGCATGGTCTCGCCTCTGCCGCCGGGCAACGGGAAGGCAGAAACGACAACCGCGGCGTCTCTCGCTTGCTGTCGGGGCGTGATCAACTCCGCACGCACCCACTTGCCGCTGCGGCGAGCTTCTGGCACCGGGCAATCCTCACACACGGCACGTTGTCCCCGAAGAGCCGCGTAGCAATGCTGCCCGGCAAGCCCCTCGTGCGACTCCATGGCAAAGAGCTGGGCATAGGCGCTGCTTGCCCGCACGATTTGAAAATCCGCATCAATCACCATGACCGGCGCGGGCAGAGAATCCAAAACGGCTTGTAGGCGAGCCTGGGCCTGGTGGCGTTCCCGATAGAGCCTAAGCTCCTCGCTCACAGGGATGCTCAAAATGAGTGCGCCCACCACCTTGTCGTTGCTGCGCAGGGGAACAACCTCGTCGCGGAAGGCCTGCACGGTCTCCCCATCAGGTCCCTGCAAAGGTGCCTCGATTGGCTGCCCGCGCCAAGGAGAACCTGTGGACAGCACCTGGCGTACGGCTTGC
>JACIZP010000118.1 GCA_014359355.1 Calditrichota bacterium
AACTTCGACGTGCTGGCGACTGGCAGCGTGCGGACTATATTCGGGACCGGCTGAAGGAAATGGGCGTGGTGTTGCAGGACGGCAGGGAAAAGACGACCTGGAGGTGGGCTTAGAGCTGGTCGGCGCGCCGCAAGGCGAGATTGAGAAATCCGAAAAAAGTCTGGAGGAATCAAAAAAAGTCCTTGACAGGGCGATTTTTTTTTATAAATTAGCAAGCTGTCTTTTGGGAGAAGCGCACCTGCCAGGATTGTGGAGCTTCGTTTGGGTTGCGCCACCATAGCTCAGTTGGTAGAGCACCTCACTTGTAATGAGGACGTCGCGGGTTCGATTCCTGCTGGTGGCTCAGACAGACGTACGCACGCCACTTGTGTCTTCCCCAAAAGATCGACAATTTTGTGGTACGTGGGGAGGTTCCCGAGCGGTCAAAGGGAACAGACTGTAAATCTGTCGGCTCTGCCTTCGGAGGTTCGAATCCTCCCCTCCCCACAGAAGCCGGGATTTGAAGAGTTCCATTCCGCGAAGTCTCATCGGCAGGTGGGCTTCTCACACAACTCTTCGATCCCGCAGCTTTGCGGGAGTAACTCAGCTGGCTAGAGTCACAGCCTTCCAAGCTGTTGGTCGCGGGTTCGAGTCCCGTCTCCCGCTCAGCTGTGCCCGCGTCAGGCAAGAGGGGCGCACCTCCCGGGAAGGGGAGGCTTGGTGGTGGGACCACCTGATGCGTGGGGAAAACGGGGGCGCAGAGCAAGTGGTGGCACGCTGGGACGTTCTGGCGGTGATGCCCACGTAGCTCAGTCGGTAGAGCGCATCCTTGGTAAGGATGAGGTCACCGGTTCAATCCCGGTCGTGGGCTCGGCTGTCCCGGCCCTGGAGGAGTCGTCAGACACCTTGTGGAGGAGATGAGCGATGGCGAAGCAGAAGTTTGAGCGGACGAAGCCGCACGTGAACATAGGGACGATAGGTCATGTGGATCATGGGAAGACGACGTTGACGGCGGCGATTACGCAGGTATTGAGTCGTCGGGGGTTGGCGCAGGCGAAGTCGTACGATGAGATTGACAATGCGCCGGAGGAGAAGGCGCGGGGGTTGACGATCAATGTGCATCATGCGGAGTATGAGACGGAGGCACGGCATTATGCGCATGTGGATTGTCCTGGGCATGCGGATTATGTGAAGAACATGGTGACGGGTGCGGCGCAGATGGATGGGGCGATATTGGTGGTGAGTGCGGCGGATGGGCCGATGCCGCAGACGCGGGAGCATGTGTTGTTGGCGCGTCAGGTGAACGTGCCGTATTTGGTGGTATTTTTGAACAAGACGGATCAGGTGGATGATCCGGAGTTATTGGAGTTGGTGGAGTTGGAGGTTCGGGAGTTATTGAGTCAGTATGAGTTTCCTGGGGATGAGGTGCCGGTGATCAAGGGGAGTGCGTTATTGGCGTTGGAGCATCCGGATGATCCAGAGAAGACGCGGTGCATTGTGGAGTTGATGGAGGCGGTGGATCGGTACATCCCGACGCCGGTGCGGGATGTGGACAAGCCGTTTTTGATGCCGGTGGAGGATGTGTTTTCGATTACGGGTCGCGGGACGGTGGGGACGGGTCGTATCGAGCGTGGACGGGTGCGGGTAGGGGATGAGGTAGAGATTGTGGGTTTGGGGGCGCAGCGGCGGACGGTGGTGACGGGGGTGGAGATGTTTCGGAAGATATTGGATGAGGGGATAGCGGGGGACAATGTGGGTTTGTTGTTGCGGGGTATTGAGAAGGATGAGTTGGAGCGGGGGCAGGTGATTGCGGCGCCGGGTTCGATTACGCCGCACACGAAGTTTGCGGGCAATGTGTATGTGTTGACGAAGGAGGAGGGGGGACGGCACACGCCGTTTTTCAATGGGTATCGGCCGCAGTTTTATTTTCGGACGACGGATGTGACGGGGACGATACGGTTGCCGGAGGGGGTAGAGATGGTGATGCCGGGGGACAATGTGACGATGGAGGTGGAGTTGATCACGCCGATCGCGATGGAGGAGGGATTGCGTTTTGCCATTCGTGAGGGTGGTCGCACCGTCGGCGCCGGCGTGGTCGGCAAGATTATCGAGTAAAGCCGCCTCCTTGAGGCAAACACAGCACGCAGACTGCTGGAGAGTGCATGGCTGGGCAAACCATCAGAATCAAATTGCGAGCATACGACCATCGGCTTCTGGACAAGTCCACAGAGAAGATCATCCAGACGGCCAGGAACACGGGCGCTGAAATATCCGGGCCCATCCCCTTGCCAACGCGCAGGACGGTGTACACGGTCTTGCGCTCGCCGCACGTCGACAAAAAGTCGCGGGAGCAGTTCGAGACGCGCATCCACAAGCGCCTCATCGACATCCACAACTCGACACCAAAGACGGTGGACGCGCTCATGAAGCTGGAGCTGCCTGCGGGCGTCGACGTGGAGATCAAGGGGTGAGGGGCGCCGTCAGCAAACTAAACGGGCAATAGACGAGAGAGCTATGTTGGGATTGATCGGTAAGAAGGTGGGCATGACGCGGCTCTTCGATGCGTCGGGCAACATGGTGCCGGTGACAGTGATTGAGGCCGGGCCCTGCTACGTCGCTCAGATAAAGACCGCGGAAAAGGACGGCTACAACGCCGTGCAACTGGCCTTTGGCGAGCGACGCGCCAAGTTAGCCACCAAGCCCTTGTTGGGGCATTGTCAGAAGGCCAACATCAAGCCGCCGCGCGTGCTGCGGGAGTTCCGCGACTTTGCCCTGGCAGAGAGTGTGAAGCTGGGCGACGTGCTCAAGGCGGATTTGTTCAGCGAAGGCGATGTGGTCTCGGTCACGGGGGTGTCGAAAGGGCGCGGGTTCGCCGGCGTGGTCAAGCGGCACCACTTTGGTGGTGGCCCCAAGAGCCACGGACAGAGCGACCGTCATCGCGCCCCGGGTTCCATCGGCTCGTCGTCATTCCCCTCCCGCTCTTTCAAGGGATTGCGCATGGCCGGCAGAATGGGCGGCGATAGGCTGACCGTCCGCAATCTGCAGGTAGTGAAGGTGGATGCGGAGAAGAACCTGATTGCAGTGAAAGGCGCCGTGCCTGGTGCGCCGAATGGCATCGTCATCATCAAGAAAAAGTAGATAGCGCCATGAAACTTGCGTTGCATAAGACCGATGGGAGCACTGCCGCCGAGCTGGAGGTGCCAGACGAGATCTTCGCAGCGGAACCGAACCGAGGAGTGATCCACCAAGCAGTGGTGGCCGAGTTGGCCAACCGCCGACAAGGGACCGCTTCCACGCGCACGCGCTCCATGGTGCGCGGTGGTGGGCGCAAACCCTGGCGACAAAAGGGGCGGGGCACGGCGCGTGCCGGCACGATTCGCTCGCCTCTCTGGGTTGGTGGCGGCCGCGTCTTTGGGCCACACCCGCGCGACTATCACCAGAAGCTGTCGAAGAAGATGAAGCGTCTGGCGCGCATATCGGCGCTCTCGGCAAAGGCGAAGGCTCAGGAACTCCTGGTGGTTGAGGACTTTTCTGTGGAGAGCGGCAAGACGCGCGACATGCTCAGCATTCTGCAAGGGATCGGCGTGGCCGACAAGAAGACGCTGCTTCTTATCCCTGCTGCCGATGAAATGCTGCTGCGGGCGGGCCGCAACTTGCCCAATTTGGAGATCCGCCAGGCCAGCACGGTGTCGACCTACGACATTCTCAATTGCCAGATGCTGGTCATTCAGAAAAGCGCCTTGGACGAAATGCAGAAGGTGTTGGTGTCATGAGAAAGCTGCACATTATCTTGCGCCGGCCCATAGTCACCGAGAAGATGCTCAAGCTGCAGGAGACGCATAGGCAGTACGCCTTCGAGGTCGACGCCGAGGCCAACAAGATCGCCGTCAAAGAGGCGGTGGAGAAAAAGTTCGACGTCACCGTGGAAGACGTGCGCATCATGAACGTGAAGGGCAAGAGCAAGCGGATGAACACCAGGCGTGGTCTCACCCGTGGGCGGCGCGCCAACTGGCGCAAGGCGATTGTCACCTTGCGCGAAGGCGACACCATCGACCTGTTCGGTACGCGTTAGCACATGACAAGCTCAAGGTAGAAAGAGACCCTGATGGCAGTCAAGACGTTCAAACCGGTAACCCCGACGCTGCGGTTTCGCACGGTTTCGGCATTCGACGAAATCACCGAGACCAAGCCGGAGAAGAGCCTACTGGCTCCGCTGCGCAAGACGGGCGGCCGCAACAACGTGGGAAGGATCACTTCGCGCCGCCGTGGTGGTGGCCACAAGCGCGCTTATCGGCTCATCGATTTCAAGCGCGACAAGCTGGAAATCCCCGCGCGGGTGGCTTCCATCCAGTACGACCCGAACCGCTCGGCCAATGTGGCGCTCTTGCACTACGCAGACGGCGAGAAGCGCTACATCCTTGCGCCGGTCGGCCTCAAGGTGGGCGATGAAGTGCTCTCTGGGGAAAAGCCCGAGATCAGAATCGGCAATGCCATGCCGTTGCGTAACATCCCGCTGGGCACTTTCATCCACAATGTGGAGCTGAAGCCTGGCAAGGGCGGGCAGATCGCGCGCGGCGCGGGTACCTATGCGCAACTGGTGGCGAAGGAGGGTGACTACGGCCATGTGCGCCTTCCATCGGGCGAGGTACGGCTCATCCGCCTGGAGTGCAGAGCCACCCTCGGCCAGGTGGGCAACGTTGAGCACGATTCGCTGAGTCTGGGCAAGGCCGGCGCCTCGCGCTGGCTGGGCCGTCGCCCCAAGGTGCGCGGCGTAGCAATGAACCCTGTGGACCACCCCATGGGCGGAGGCGAGGGCAAGAGCTCTGGAGGTCGCCATCCTTGCTCGCCGTGGGGTCAATTGGCCAAAGGGTTGAAAACCCGCGGCCGGAAACCTTCTGACAAGCTCATTATCAGGAGAAGAAAAGGCTAAGCGAGGAGACATGGCGCGCTCGGTAAAGAAAGGTCCGTACGTCGACCAGAAATTGCTGAAGAAGATCGAAGCCTTGAACAGGGCCAACCAGAAGAAGGTCATCAAGACGTGGGCTCGCCGCTCCACCATTCCGCCGGAATTTGTCGGCCATACGTTGGCGGTGCACAACGGCAACAAGTTTATCCCGGTGTTCATTACCGAGAACATGGTGGGACATAAACTGGGCGAGTTCGCACCGACGAGGACTTTCCGCGGCCATCCAGAGAAGGCAAAGGAAAAGGCGACGCGCGTGCATTGATGGCGAGTAGAGGCATTCTGAGCGGAGATAGGTGATGGAAGGACGTTGTGTGGCAAAATACTTGAGGACGTCGCCGCGAAAGATGCGCCAAGTGGCGGACTTGATCCGGGGCCGCGGCGTTGAGGATGCGCTCAACATCCTCCACTTCAGCCCCAAGGCGGCATCTCGCCCCTTGGAGAAAGCGCTGCGCTCGGCAGTGGCGAATCTCATGAACAGCGACGAGGGCGCCAAGCTCTCGCCAGAGGAACTCTTCGTCAAAGAGATCCAAGTCAATGCGGGCTTTACCCTGCGCCGCTATCGCGCGGGATCCATGGGGCGAGCAAGCAGGATTCGCAAGCGCACCTGCCACGTTGCCATCGTGGTCGCTGACGCAGGCGAAAAGGCAGCTCACGCTTAAGTGGTGCCGTTTGTTACCCTGATCACCAGCAGGAGGAGAGTTTGGGACAAAAGGCAAATCCAATTGGCATGCGCGTAGGCATCACCCGCACGTGGGAGTCGAACTGGTTTGACGAGCGGGATTTTGCCGGCAAGTTATCGGAAGACCTGTTGTTGCGCAACTACATCAGGAACCGACTCCAGCGCGCAGGTGTGTCCAGGATCGAGATCGAGCGCACCGCGAAGAACATCAAGGTCACGATTCACACGGCACGGCCAGGGATTGTGATCGGGCGCAAAGGCGCCGAGGTGGACAAGATCAAAGAAGAGCTGGAGCGGCTGACCAAGACAGAGGTTCACATAAATATTCAGGAGATCAAGCGGCCGGAGCTGGATGCCTACCTGGTGGCCGAGAATATCGCCAGTCAGCTGGTGGCCAAGGTCTCTTTTCGCAAAGCGATGAAGCGGGCCATCATGTCCACCATGCGCATGGGGGCCGAGGGAGTGCGGATCGTCTGCTCGGGAAGGCTGGGCGGCGCAGAAATGGCCCGCACCGAGCAATACCGGGAAGGGCGGATCCCTCTCCACACCTTCCGCGCGGACATCGATTTTGCCCGCGCCACTGCGCGCACGACCTACGGCACGGTGGGGGTCAAGGTGTGGATTTGCAAGGGCGAAGTCTTGGGCGCCAAGGGCGCCGTGGAACATAGTCGAGACTGATACGGAGATAGCACCTTATGTTAATGCCAAAGCGCACCAAGTGGCGCAAGCAGCAGCGTGGACGCATGAAAGGCATCGCCACCAGAGGAGCGACGCTCACGTTCGGCCACTACGGGCTCAAGGCGCTGGAGCCGGCCTGGATCACGCAGCGGCAGATCGAGGCGGCGCGTATCGCCATGACCCGCCACATTAAGCGTGGCGGCCGGGTGTGGATTCGCATCTTCCCTGACAAACCGGTCACCAAGAAGCCGGCGGAGACCCGCATGGGCAAGGGCAAAGGCGCCCCCGAATACTGGGTGGCCGTTGTCAAACCGGGCCGCGTCCTCTTTGAGCTGGAAGGGGTTTCGGAGGAGCTGGCGCGCGAGGCTCTGCGCCTGGCCGCGCACAAGCTCCCGATTCGGACGAAATTCGTCGCCAGAGCCGAGTACGGAGCATAGGCCATGAAGATGGAGGAAATCAAACAGCTGCCTGTCGAGGAGTTGAAGCTGCGCCTGGATGAGGCAGTGGATGAGCTGCACAACCTCCGTTTTCAGCACGCGACGCATCAGCTGGACAATCCTTTGAAGATCCGGCTGCTGCGCAAAGATATCGCGCGCCTGAAGACGGTGCTGCGCGAATATGAACTGGGTATCAGGAAGCCGAAGCAATAGCCTTGTCATGGGAAGGACCATGGAGAATACACAATCAGCGGGACCCAAAGTGGCACAGCGAGGTGCGCGCAAGACGAAGGTCGGGGTAGTGGTCTCCGACAAGATGAACAAGAGCCGCGTGGTGGCCGTCACCCGGCGGGTCAAGCACCCGCAGTACGAGAAGTACGTGACACGGACCTCTACCTTCATGTGCCACGACGAGGCAAACGAAAGCCATGTGGGCGACAAGGTGTTGATTATGGAAACTCGTCCCCTCAGCCGTCGCAAGCGTTGGCGGCTGGTGGAGATCATCGAGAAGGCGAAGTAGTGAGAATGGCATTGATCGAGAGCACAGGAAAGCGTGAGCAATGATCCAGACCTACACACGACTCAATGTTGCCGACAACACCGGCGCCAAGCGCGTCATGTGTATCCGAATCCTGGGGGGCAGCAAGCGTCGCTATGCGACGGTGGGTGACGTGATCGTCGTTGCCGTGAAGTCGGCGCTGCCCGGCGGGAGCGTGAAGAAGGGCGACCTGAGCAAGGCGGTCGTCGTGCGCACCAAGAAGGAGACGCGCCGCCCGGATGGCTCGTACATCCGCTTCGACGAGAACGCAGCCGTGCTCATCAACGATGCGGGTGAGCCCAAAGGGACGCGTATCTTCGGCCCGGTGGCCCGCGAGCTGCGCGAGAAGCAGTTCCTCAAAATCGTATCCTTAGCATCCGAAGTGCTGTGAAGAGGCGGCACCGACGGCGAAGCAGAGGCAAGGCAGAAGATGAACGTACGAAAAGATGACATGGTGATGGTAATCTCCGGAGACGACCGCGGCAAGCGGGGCCGGGTGTTGAAAGTATTCCCGGAAAAGAACCGCGTCATCGTCGAGGGGGTCAACTTTATCAAGCGCCACACCAGACCGTCGCAGCAGAACCCCCAGGGTGGCATAGTTGAGAAGGAGGCCCCGATTCATGCCTCCAATGTCATGGTCATCTGCCCCAAGTGTAACGAGACGACAAAGGTGGGCGTGAAGGTCATTAGCGACAGCCGTACCGGCCGTGCAACCCGCGTGCGCTACTGCAAAAGCTGCGGCGAGATGTTGGTGAAAAGCTCATAGTTTGGGAAAGGCGGACACAAGGCCCTATGGACTATAAACCGAGACTCTTGGAACAGTATCGCGCTGAGATCGTGCCCTACTTGATGAAGCGCTTCGGCTACAAGAATGTCATGCAGGTGCCACGCCTGGAGAAGATTGTCCTCAACATGGGCGTGGGCGATGCACTGGAAAATCGTAAGCTGCTGGACATGGCCATGGACGAGATGGCGGTCATTGCCGGACAGCGGCCGGCCATCAGTAGGGCGCGCAAGGCGATTTCTAACTTCAAGCTGCGCGCCGGCAACCCCATCGGCTGTCATGTGACCCTACGCGGGTGGCGCATGTATGAGTTCCTCGATCGCTTGATCAGCATTGCCCTACCGCGGGTGCGTGACTTCCGTGGCCTGTCGGACCGTTCGTTTGATGGACGGGGCAACTACTCCTTGGGGATCAAGGAACAGATCATTTTCCCGGAGATCAACTATGACAAGGTAGAGAAGATCCGGGGCATGGATGTTACCATTGTGACCACCGCAAAGACCGACGAGGAGGCTTACGAGCTTCTCGCGGCATTTGGCATGCCATTTATGCGCAGAGAAAGCGCGTGACCGGAGACTAAACGCGGAGAGTAGAGCTTGGCAAGGACATCCTGCATCGCGAAGATGAAGAAGCCACAGAAGTTTGCCGTACGCCACCGCAATCGCTGCACCCGCTGTGGGCGGCCGCGTGGATATTTGCGGAAGTTTGGCTTGTGTCGCATCTGCTTCCGGGAGCTTGCCGGGCAAGGCATGATCCCGGGTGTGATCAAGTCCAGCTGGTGACCAGCGGCGTTTTCGGCAAGAGGAGATGATAGATGTCAATGACCGATCCCATCGCTGACTATTTGACCAGGATCCGCAATGCGCTGCGTGCCGGTCACAAGAAGGTGGACATCCCGGCTTCGCGTCTGAAGACCGACATCACCCGCATCTTGCAGGAACAGCACTACATCCACAGCTTTGTGCTGGTGGAAGACGGCAAGCAGGGAATGCTGCGGATTTACCTGCGGTACGACGAGAACGAGGAGCCGGTGATCTCCGGCCTGGAGCGCGTCAGCAAACCAGGGCAGCGAAAGTATGTGGGCGTGGACGAGATCCCGCGGGTCCTCAACAACTTGGGCATCGCCATTTTGTCGACGCCGAAGGGGGTGATGACTGGTCAGCAGGCGCGCAAGGCGGGCGTCGGTGGCGAGGTCTTGTGCTACGTATGGTGAGAGCTTCTCAGTGTAGGAGACTGTTGTGTCACGAGTAGGAAGAGTTCCCATTGTGGTGCCCGGCGGCGTCACGGTCACTGTTGCCGACAAACGGGTCTCGGCCAAGGGGCCGAAAGGTGAGCTGTCACTGGAGTTACCACCCTCGCTGACCTGCACGGTGCAGGATGGACAGGTGGTGGTGGCTGCGGATCCAAATGCGCCACAGGCCAGGCCGCTTCACGGGCTGTTCCGGACCCTGATCGCCAACATGATCGTGGGCGTCACCGAGGGATTCCAGAAGCGCTTAGAAGTGGTGGGCGTGGGCTACCGGGCCGAGGTGGTGAACAACCGCCTGAAGCTGCAGTTGGGCTATTCCCACCCCATCGTGTTCATACCGCCGGCAGGGATCACCTTTGAGGCGCCGACGCCCACCAGTATTGTCGTGAAAGGGATCGACAAGGCATTGGTGGGTCAGGTTGCCGCCAAGGTGCGCTCCTTCAAGCCACCTGAACCGTACAAGGGCAAGGGGATTCGCTACGA
Source organism: Calditrichota bacterium (assembly GCA_014359355.1). Lineage (NCBI taxonomy): Bacteria > Pseudomonadati > Calditrichota > Calditrichota bacterium. The sequence goes on from JACIZP010000118.1 coordinate 9,794, forward strand.
AGGGGAGCAGGTGCGGAAGAAGGAAGGCAAGAGCGCCGGACGATGACGGTGAGATGACAGACAGCGGACAGCAGAAGAAACGCAAGTGAGCGATGAAGAACTCGACTTTCAAAGCAGAGGCGCGGGCACGCAAGAAGAAGCGGATTCGTAAACGGGTGCATGGCACCAGCGAACGGCCGCGCCTGGTGGTCTTTCGCAGTAACCGGCACATCTATGCCCAGTTGGTAGACGACACCACCCACCGTGTCTTGACCGGTGTGTCCAGCCTCACCGAGGCTCTTCGACCGGCGGTCAAAGAGGCCAAGAGCAAGGTTGAGGTTGCAAGGGCGGTCGGCAAAGGTATTGCCGAGAAAGCCAAGGAGCTCAAGATTACCAAGGTGGTTTTCGATCGAGGTGGGTACTTGTACCACGGCCGGGTGAAGGCGCTGGCTGACGGCGCGCGCGAGGGAGGACTGCAGTTCTGAGGCCCGGCAGAGGCGGCGCAAGTGATGGCGAACCCGCAAACAGCAGGAGTAGAGCTTGGAGCGCATCAACCCAAGTGAACTGGAACTGAAAGAGCAGGTAGTGCACGTCAACCGTGTGGCCAAGGTGGTCAAGGGCGGACGGCGCTTTAGCTTCAACGCTATCGTTGTTGTGGGCGATGGCAAAGGACACGTAGGCGTGGGACTGGGCAAGGCCAACGAGGTGACCGACGCCATTTCCAAAGGGTCGGAAGCGGCCAAGAAGAACATCATGCGCGTGCCGCTGGTGGGGAACACCATCCCGCACCTCGTCATTGGCAAGTATGGCGCCGGCAAGGTGCTGCTTCGCCCGGCCTCGCCTGGAACTGGCGTCATCGCAGGCGGCGCGGTGCGTGCCATCATGGAGGCGGCCGGCGTGCGGGACGTGCTGACCAAGTCCCTGGGCTCCGCTAACCCTCATAATGTGGTCAAGGCGACCGTGGTTGCCCTCAGCAAGTTGGTGGATGCCCGGGCGATGGCCAAGAAGCGGGACATGAGCCTCCGCGAGTTGTTTGGGCTGGAGGAAACCCCGGCTAAGGCAGAAAACGACTGAGCGAGACGGATGTAGCAATGGCAAAGAAGACGCGGAAACTTCGGGTGACCTTGGTGCGGAGTACCATAGGCCGCCATTGGCGGCAGAAATTGACAGTGCGGGCGCTCGGTCTGCGTAAGCTCCACCAGAGCGTGGAACACCTGGACACGCCGCAGATCCGGGGGATGATCGCCAAGGTTGGTCACCTGGTGAACGTGGAGGAGCTGTAGCGGCATGCCTGAGGGTGCCGCTATGGGAATGTGTGCGATAAGCAAGCCTTGAGGAACGATGAACCTATCGCAGCTAAAACCACCCGCAGGGTCAAAGAAACAGCGCAAACGCCTGGGCAGAGGCGATGCCTCTGGGCACGGAGGCACCTCAACGCGGGGCCACAAGGGACAGCATTCTCGGTCCGGCGCGAAGCATCGGGCCTGGTTCGAGGGTGGACAGATGCCCCTGCAACGGCGAGTGCCCAAGCGGGGTTTCACCAGCCCCTTCAAGAAAGAGTACCAGGTCGTGAACCTTTCTGACCTGGAGCGCCTGGAGGCGGTAACGACCGTCGACCCTGCCGTGCTTCGCGAGAAGGGGCTTATCAAGAAGAAAGGGCTCCCCGTCAAGATACTTGGCTCCGGGCAGCTGACTCGCGCTTTGCAGGTATCCGCTCACGCGTTCAGCAAGTCCGCCAAGGAAAAGATTGAGAGCGCAGGCGGGAAGGTGACGGTGCTATGATCAGGGAATTCCAGAGCGCCTTCAAGATCCCAGAGCTGAAGCGGAAGATCCTCTTCACGCTCGGCATTCTGGTTGTCTATCGTATCGGTGGCCACGTGCCCATCCCCATGGTCAGCGGACCGGCACTGACTGCCTATATCGACTCGGCAATGGGGGGCGGCGGCCTTCTCGGGCTCTACGACCTTTTCGCCGGAGGCGCCCTGAAGCGGGCCACCGTGTTCGCGCTCGGCATCATGCCCTACATTTCTGCCTCGATTATCTTGCAACTGCTCGGGGCAGTGGTGCCCTATTTCCAGAAGTTGCAGAAGGAAGGCGAGGCGGGACGCAAGAAGATCACCCAGTACACGCGATACGGCACGGTGCTCATCTCCGCCTTCCAGGCGTACGGGGTGTCGGTCTTTCTGCGCTCCATTCCGCCAGTGGAGACTGTCACCAAGACGGGGGAGCGCATCCTGTTGCGGGTCGTGTCTGCCGACACTACGGGGCAGATCATTCTCTTCACGTTTCTGACGATGTTGACCCTGGCCGCGGGGACGGTGCTCATCATGTGGCTGGGGGAGCAGATCACGGAACGGGGCATCGGCAACGGCATTTCCCTGATCATTTTCATCGGCATCATTGCCCGCTTCCCGAACTCCATCTTCAACGAGCTGCAGCAGGCGCTCACTGGGAATCGTGGTTTGCTCACGGAGATCTTGCTCATCGCGGTCTTTGTGGGCACGGTGGCGGCAACGGTGGCCCTCACGCAGGGCACTCGCAAGATCCCCGTGCAGTACGCCAAGCGCATCATTGGCCGGAAGATCTACGGGGGGCAGAGCACCCACTTGCCACTGCGCGTCAACACGGCAGGCGTAATGCCCATCATCTTCGCTCAGTCGATTCTGTTTGTGCCGCAGACGATTCACACTTTTCTGCCCAAGAGTGGTTTCGTCGAGTCGTTGAACAACATGTTCTCTGCCACCTCGGTGGTTTACTGGCTGATCTACGGGATCTTGATTGTCTTTTTCACCTACTTCTACACGGCGATTGCTTTCAACCCCGTCGATGTGGCGGATAACATGAAGAAGTACGGGGGCTTTATCCCGGGTGTGCGCCCGGGTGCCAAGACCAGCGAGTTCATCGACCACATTCTCACACGCATCACGCTCCCCGGGTCGATAGCTCTGGCGATTGTGGCCATTTTCCCGTACTTCTTGACCAAGGTGTCCAACGTCTCCTATGACTTTGCCTCGTTCTACGGCGGCACCTCGTTGTTGATCGTGGTGGGTGTGGTGTTGGACACCTTGCAGCAGGTCGAGTCGCACCTGCTTATGCGGCACTACGACGGATTCTTGAAGACCGGTAGGATCAAAGGGCGCAGGCGGATGTAGCGCGCCGCCTGGTCAGAGAATGGGCCCCAGCGCATGCGCCTGATCATACTTGGAGCGCCCGGCACCGGCAAGGGGACACAGGCCAGTTTGCTTGCCAGCCATCTGGGGGTGGTGCACATCTCCACCGGCGATATGCTTCGCGAGGCGGTGGCGCAACGCACGCCACTCGGGCAGAAGGTGGAAGGAATCATGGCGGAGGGCAAGCTGGTGCCGGACCAGCTCATGATTGAAGTGGTCTCCGAGCGGTTGCGGGCAGCGGATTGTCAGCGCGGGTTCATTCTCGATGGCTTTCCCAGGACCCTGGCTCAAGCCAAGGCGCTTGATCGGCTCTTAGAGGCGCAGGGGAAAGCCATCGATTTGGTCTTGATGCTGGATGTGCCGGCTGCTGAGATCGTGAGGCGCCTGAGTAGCAGGCGCGTGTGCGCGGCATGCGGGGCTGTGTACAACCTTACCATCGATGAGGCGGCACGCACGGGAAAGTGCCCCGCATGTGGCGGGCAACTCGTCCAGCGTCCGGACGATAGAGAAGAGACCGTGCGCGAGCGACTTCGCGTTTACGCGCGGCAGACACTGCCTTTGCGACGTTATTATGAGCAACAAGGAAAGCTGCGCGTCATCGCGGGTAATAGATCGATCCCTGAAGTGCAGCAGGCTGTGCAGGAGGCGGTGCAGCGACTAAATACCACGACAACATCCCACTGAAAGGGCAGCGTGAAATCGAGCTGATGCGAGCCAGTTGCCGCCTCGTCGCCGAGGCCCTGGCGCTGGCGGAGTCGCTGATTAGGCCGGGACTGAACACTGAGGTACTTGACCGGGAGGTCGCAAGCTTTCTCAAGGCACGCGGTGCGCGCGCGGCGTTCAAGAACTACATGGGTTTCCCCGCGCACATCTGCGTGTCGGTGAATGAGGAAGTCGTGCATGGCCTGCCTGGGCGAAGAGTGCTGCACGAAGGGGATATTGTCGGGGTAGACATCGGCGTGGAGATGGCGGGCTACTACGGAGATGGGTGCAGGACGTTCCCCGTAGGTCAGATCTCCCCAGAAAAACAGCGCCTGCTTGCGGCGACAAGAGAGGCCCTGTACGCGGGTATCGCCCAAGCGCGCGTCGGCAATCGGCTGTCGGACATCTCGCACGCCATTCAGACGACGGTGGAGAACCAGGGTTTTTCCGTGGTGAGGGCCTTGGTGGGGCACGGCATCGGTCGCAGCCTGCACGAGCCACCGCAGGTGCCAAATTTCGGGGCACCCCATCGCGGCGTGCGGCTTCGCGCCGGGATGGTGCTGGCCATCGAACCGATGGTGAACATGGGCTCGCACGAGGTCGTTACCTTGTCGGATGGGTGGACGGTGGTGACAAAAGACAGGTTGCCCTCTGCCCACTTTGAACACACGGTGGCCATCACCGACGGGGAGCCGGTGATCCTCACCGAGGATTTCACGGTTGAGCGGTAACACAGGAGGTCCATGGCTAAGGAACAACCGATACGAGTTGACGGCACGATTATCGAGACATTGCCCAACGCCGCGTTCCGCGTGGAGCTGGAGAACGGTCACAAAGTGCTCGCCCACATCTCCGGCAAAATGCGCATGCACTTTATCCGCATTCTGCCGGGTGACAAGGTGACCGTGGAGTTGTCTCCCTACGACTTGACGCGCGGGCGCATCACGTATCGGTACAAGTAGCTTGCCTTTGCGCAAGCAACAGCGCTGCGGTTTGTGTGGCCGCTTAATGGAGGTGGGAGGCCACAAGCTTCCCATCAGCAAAGAACATTGTGTCGATTTGGAGCAGCTATGAAAGTACGGTCGTCGGTGAAGAAGATTTGCGAGAGCTGCAAGATCGTCAAACGCAAGGGCGTGGTGATGGTCATTTGCAAGAACCCGCGCCACAAGCAGCGGCAGGGTTAGCAGCCATTTGACTTTTCTTCAAGGAGGCGGTTTTGGCACGCATTGCTGGAATCGATTTGCCAAAAGAGAAGCGCATCGAGGTGGCCCTGACCTATATCTACGGCATCGGCCTCACCTCGTCGCGGAAAATCCTGGCGAAAGCGGGAGTGAACCCTGACATCCGCGTCAAGGACCTTTCGGCCGATGATGCGGCGAAGATTCGTAACATCATCGCTGCGGAGTACAAGGTGGAGGGTGCGCTGCGTGCGGAAGAGACGATGAACATCAAGCGGCTGATGGACATCGGCTGCTACCGCGGGCTCCGTCATCGTCGCAACCTGCCGGTGCGCGGCCAACGCACGCACACCAACGCGCGTACCCGGCGTGGCAGGCGCCGCATCGTAGGCGTGAAGAAGAAATAGCTGGCACGGACACTCATTTGCGAGGTGGAGGTAGAGTTTGAGCGCAATGCGAAGACGCGCGCGTAAGCGCGAGCGGGTCGAGGCCAACGGGGTGGCACACATCAAGGCCACCTTCAACAACACCATCGTCACGCTGACCGATAGCTATGGCAATGTGATTTCGTGGGCGTCTGCCGGCAGGATCGGGTTCAAGGGCTCACGCAAGAGCACACCCTTTGCGGCGCAATTGGCTGCCGAGGCGGCGGCAAAAGAGGCCCTGGATCTGGGTCTGCGGCGCGTGGAGGTGATGCTCAAAGGCCCAGGTGCGGGTCGCGAGGCGGCAGTGCGATCGCTGCAAGCGGCTGGTCTGCAGGTGGTGGCGATCAAGGACGTCACCCCTATCCCGCACAATGGCTGTCGGCCGCCCAAGCGGCGCAGGGTGTGAGTAACCGATAGGCAGCGTCCCAACAGAGAACGCGAGTTCTGGAGGCAGTTTCCTTATGGCAAGATACACTGGACCGGACTGCAAACTGTGCCGCCGCGAAGGGCAGAAGCTGTTTCTCAAAGGCGTCAAGTGCGACACCGCCAAGTGTCCGTTCGAAAAGCGCGGCTACGCTCCTGGTCAACATGGGCGCACCAGGAGGTTCAAGCAGTCCCAATACGGTTTGCAATTGCGCGAAAAGCAGAAGGTTCGGCGCATCTACGGAGTGCTGGAGGCGCAGTTCCGCAACTACTTCGAGAAGGCGGTGCGGCAGCCTGGCATCACCGGCGAGAATCTGCTTCGCTTGCTGGAGACCCGCCTGGATAACGTGGTCTACAGGCTGGGACTTGCTCCATCGCGCAAGGCAGCACGCCAGCTGGTGCGGCACCGGCACTTCATGGTGAACAATCGCATCGTCGATATTCCGTCGTACCACCTGAAGCCAGGCGATGAGGTGAAAGTGAGGGCCAAGAGCCGTCAGCTGGAGATCTTCCACGCCTCGATGCGCCGCATGCGCGAGGGACGGCAGTTGCCGTGGCTGGCACTGGACAAGGCAAACATGTCCGGGACGCTTTTGGAAATCCCAAGTCGCGCCGATATCCCGCTGCCCGTCAACGAAAGCCTCATCGTGGAGCTCTACTCCAAGTAGCGGCCCACGTTTGCGGTCTGGCCACGTGGCACAAGACACATTTGTGGAGTGAACATACATGAGCTTACCAAACTTTCAAATGCCGGAGACCATCGAGCTCGATGAGTCGGTCTACAGCAACACCCACGGCCGGTTCATCGTGCAGCCCTTGGAGAAGGGCTTTGGCGTTACCATAGGCAATGCGTTGCGCCGCGTGCTGCTCTCCTCGCTCCCGGGCGCAGCGATCACCATGGTGCGCATCGACAAGGTGCAGCACGAGTTCTCGACGATCCCCGGCGTCAAGGAGGATGTCGCCGAGATCGTCATGAACCTGAAGGAGGTGCGCCTCAAACTCATCAACCGCAAACCCGACAAGGTGGTCCTCCACCTCAAAGGTCCGCGGGAGTTCAAGGCCGGCGACATCCAGGTGAATCCGGGCGAATTCGAAGTCCTGAACCCGGAGCACCACATCGCCACGCTCAACGAGAAGGCCGATTTCAAGATGGAGCTCCGCATTGGGCGAGGCCGTGGCTATGTGCCTGCTGAGGAAAACCGGCTGCCTGACATGCCCATCGGGTCGATTCCCATCGACGCCATCTATACGCCCATCAAGAACGTCCGCTACACGGTGGAAAACACCCGCGTTGGGCAGCGCACCGACTATGAGCGGTTGATCTTGGAGATCGACACTGATGGGAGCATCACCCCGGACGACGCTTTGACCTACGCCGGACAGATTCTTCAGGACCACATTCGGCTCTTCATCAACTTTGAGGTGGAGCCTGAGGAAGAAGAGCCGGTGGAGGTGGACGAAGAGGCGGTGCGCATCCGCAAGCTGCTGAAGATGAGCGTCGAGGAGCTGGAGTTGTCAGTACGGGCCTCCAACTGCTTGCGGGCCGCCAACATTCAGACGATCGCCGACTTGGTGCGGCGAGACGAACAAGAGATGCTTCGCTTCCGCAACTTCGGCCGCAAGTCGCTCCAGGAGCTCAACAGGATTCTTGAGTCCCGGGGCCTGCACTTCGGCATGGACGTGGATAAATACCTGCAGGAAGAAGCAAAGTAGCCAAGATCACGACAGCTAAGGCGAGAGTCGATGCGACACAACAAGAAAGTGAAGAAACTGGGCCGAACGGCTAGCCACCGCCGTGCGTTGCTTGCCAATCTGGTGACTGCGCTTTTCGAACATTTGAGCATCAAGACGACATTGGCCAAGGCCAAGGAAGCGCGCCGTCTTGCGGATCGCCTCATCAACATTGCCAAACGCAACGACTTGCACTCCAGGCGGCTCGTGCTGGCAACCGTGCGCGACAAGACGGTCGTCCGCAAGCTCTTTTCCGAAATTGCCCCGCGCTATGCAGACCGCAAGGGTGGCTACACGCGAGTGGTGAGCCTCGGGCATCGCTACGGCGACGGGGCAGAGCTGGCCATCCTGGAGCTGGTTGGCTACGAAGGGGTGCAGAAGGCGCGCATCGAGGCGCAACGCGAGAAGCGCGAAGCCAAGAAGAAGGAAAAGGAGAAAGAGAAGGCTGCGGAGAAAGCGCCGGCTGCGCAGGCCGAAAAAGAGGACTGACGCGGCAGAGCACCTTGACCTTGGTGAGCGAGCTGTGGAGCAGGTCGCACAGTGGAATTGGGCGCAGCAGGCAACCTCGGGGTTGCCTTTTGCTTTTCTGGCCGTTGCGGCCGGGAGCGGTCTGATTGTGAAGAGGTAAGGGGCCATGACCGACCAACAAAGAGGAACCATCAGAGCGCCGCGAGGCTCGATGCTCACGTGCAAAGGGTGGCATCAGGAAGCCGCGCTGCGCATGTTGATGAACAACCTCGAGCAGGGGGCAGACCCGGCGCATCTCATCATCTATGGCGGCAGCGGCAAGGCGGCGCGCAACTGGGAAGCCTACGATGCCATTGTCGCCTGCCTGAAGAGCTTAGACAACGACGAGACCCTCCTCATCCAGTCGGGCAAACCGGTGGGCATCTTCAGGACGCATAGCTATGCGCCGCGCGTGCTCATCGCCAATTCGCTGATCGTGCCCCAGTGGGACAACGATGCCTATTTCGACGAGCTGGATGCTAAAGGGCTCATCATGTACGGCCAGATGACCGCGGGCAGTTGGATTTTCATTGGGCAACAAGGCATCTTGCAGGGCACCTACGAGACCTTCGCCGC
>JACIZP010000119.1 GCA_014359355.1 Calditrichota bacterium
CTTGACTTTCTCGTTTCCAAGACTTAAATTAGAGTTGCAAACAACGAGAGGGTTCAAATCGCCCCTTGACCGAGGGAGGAAAAATGAGCAAGAACCCGGAGTCCGCACAAAGGACCAGCGCCAGTGGGCAGGCTGTAGCCGCCTTCGTGTGCGGCCTGTGTGCAATTCTCTTCGGCAGCTGGTGCTGTTGTCTCTGGCTGCCTTTGGGGGTGATTGCCATGGTGCTGGGCAAGCAGGAGGAGCGCGCCATCGCCGAGGGCAGATCTCCTGTGCAAGGGCGTGCCTTGGCGCAATGGGGGTTTTGGCTTGGGCTGGTGGGCCTCATCATAGGCGTGTTGCTGGTGGTGGTTTTCTCGTGGTTCGTCAGGCACTGGCTTTGCTTTCCAGAAAGATTGTCGCATATACGCTCTTTCTGAGGAAACGCGACCCCAGCAGGCAGCCTGCAACTGCATCGTTGCCTCTTTGGCAGACAAAGGCGAGAGGTGCTGTCCGCGCCAGGCAGAGACTGTTCCGACTGCATTGGGCAACGGACGTAGGCAAGGGAAACGTGCCTCTGAGTGGTAGGAAAAGAAGGGCTGGTGTCGGGAGCTGAGGTGAGCAGCAGAGTGAGCTTGCGTGTGTGGGCCGTCTCGCCCGCCATTTTGCTGGCGTTGGCCGGTGGTCTGAGGAGCCAACCCTGCGAGGTGCCTGAGAAGGGCCTCGCTGCGATCAACGAGCAGAGCGTGCGCGCTTGCGTTGCGTTCCTGGCCTCGGACCGCATGCGGGGGCGAGAAACGCCCAGTCCTGAGCTGGACAGCTGCGCAGCGTTCCTCGCCATGCGCCTACGGGCAGCGGGTCTGGAGGCATTCCTCCAGCCGTTCAATCTCCTCCGCAGTCGCCTGGGCGAGCCGAACAGTGTGATGTTGACCCTGGACGGGAAGCACTTCGTCTACCGGCTTCGCCACGACTTTGTCCCTGTCTACCTGAGCGGCAGTGGGGAGGTGGAGGCTGCAGTGGTCTTTGCTGGTTACGGCATCACCGCCCCTGAGTACGGGTATGACGACTATGCGGCAGTGGAGGCCGAGGGCAAGGTGGTGCTGGTCTTCACCCACGAGCCGCAGGAGCGAGACTCCAGCAGTGTGTTTGACGGGGCGCGCGAGACAGAGCATTCCACCCTCCAGCAGAAGGTGTGGAACGCGCACGATCATGGCGCCGTGGGCGTGCTTGTGGTCACCGACCCGAACAACCACCGCTTCGAGCGTCCGGCAAGCGAGTGGACCTCCTCCAGGCCGGGAGCGGGTGGGTGGTCATCGTTCACCTTAGAGGAACGCGACCGTACCCCTTTGCTCGTGATGCGTGTGGGCAAACGCCTGGCCGAGGATCTGCTTGCGCCAAGCGGGCGTTCATTAGGCAGACTCCAGGCGGAAATCGACAGCACGCTCGCACCGCAGAGCTTCGTCATCCCTGGGGTGAGGGTGCGCATGTGCGCAAACCTTGAGCAAGAGCGCTTGCCCACCCGGAACGTCGTGGCCGTGCTCAGAGGCAGGGACCCCAATCTCCGGGACGAGGCCGTCGTCATTGGGGCACACTACGACCACATCGGGACGCGCAACGACACGCTGATTTTCAACGGCGCGGACGACAATGCCTCGGGTACTGCCGGCTTGGTTGCCATTGCTGAGGCGTTCGCCTCACTCGGGATGCCACCAAGGCGCTCAGTGGTGTTCGTCGCTTTTGCGGGGGAAGAAAAGGGCCTGTACGGTTCGCGCTTCTATGCCGCCAACCCTGTCTTCCCATTGAGCAACACAATGGCGATGTTGAACATGGACATGATCGGTCGAAACGACACCGCCGCCGTGGAGGTGGACGGCACGGGGCATTTTCCCTGGTTGCGCGACCTGGTGGAAAGGGCCAATGCGCGAGTTGGGCTCCGGCTCCATTACAGCTCGCGCAAGGCGGCGCCGGCATCCGACGCTACGCCTTTCTACTGGCGAAGGGTCGCGGCGCTCAACTTTACCACCGGGTTGCATTCGGATTATCATCAGCCCAGTGACGACGTGGAAAAGCTGGTGCTTCCTCACTTGGTGGATGTGGCGCGCTTGGTGTTCGGCGTAGCATGGCTGCTGGCCAATGAGGACTTGCCGCACCAAGTCGCCCAGGATCCTCACGCATCTTTGCCTCGTGGCTCCGCTGTTCGGCAGAGCCAACGGCAATGAAGGGCAGACTCCATGGGCGAGGTTGAATGCGTCATGGCCAGCCCTGCGAGGTTTGTGCTCCCGACTGGCTATGTACCGCGCCTGGGGCTGCGCGAGACAGAACATGCCATCAAGTTCATCAAGGACCGCTTTGAGGCAGCCCTGGCGCGAGAACTTAACCTGACGCGTGTCACCGCGCCGCTCTTTGTGCTCGCCAATAGCGGCGTGAACGACACTTTGACCGGGAGGGAAGCGCCGATTTCGTTCCATGTAGCTGACCTGGACGCCGAGGCAGAGGTCGTCCAGTCGCTGGCCAAATGGAAGCGGTTGGCCCTGGCCGACTATGGCTTTCGGCCCGGGGAGGGGCTGTACACCGACATGAACGCCATCAGGCCTTGTGAGACGCTGGACAATCTCCACTCGCTCTATGTGGACCAGTGGGATTGGGAGCTGACCATGACGGCTGAGGAGCGTCGGCCAGCGTTCCTGAAGCGCATTGTCCGCAAGATCTACAAGGTCATCCGTGGCATGGAGAGGGCGGTGTGTGCTCGGTTTCCCCAGGTTGGCCCGCCGTTTTTGCCGGCGCGCATTGCGTTTGTCTCCGCCGAAGAGCTCGCGCAGCGGTATCCCGGGCTTTCGCCCCGGGAGCGCGAAGATGCCATCTGCCAGGAGCATGGCGCGGTGTTCATCATGGGCATCGGTGCGCCGCTGAACGATGGTCAGCCCCACGACCTGCGCGCCCCCGACTATGACGACTGGACAACCACGATGGATGGCCAGACCGGTCTCAACGGCGACATCTTGGTCTGGTACCCGGTGCTTGGATGCGCCATGGAGCTTTCGTCAATGGGGATCCGAGTGGACCAGGAGGCTTTGCGCAGGCAGCTTGCCGCCTGCGGAGAACTTCAGCGCGAAGGCCTGTACTACCACCAACGGCTGTTGCGGGGAGAACTGCCCCTTTCCATCGGGGGCGGTATCGGCCAGTCGCGACTGTGCATGCTCTATCTGCGCAAAGCGCACATCGGCGAGGTGCAGGCGGCGATCTGGCCCGAGGAGGTCAGAAAGAGATGCCGCGAGCACGGCATCCCGTTGCTATGAGCTGATCACGTGACTCGGCGGAGAAGGCCGAGAGGAGCACGAGCAATGGCTGGTCGCAAGATCGATAATCGACAGAAGAAGGTGGTCACGCCCAAGCGAGAGTATGGCAAGGACCGCGGGCACTTCCAGCGGCAAAAACAGGCGCAGCGCCGTCAGCAGGGCGGCGCGCCAAAGCGCTGACAAGACTGAGGGGTGGCAAACACTATGGAACGCCTGCTCATCAATCCCAAGAACCCGCAGGGGAGGCTCATCCGGCGCGCGGCAGCCGTGTTGGAAGATGGCGGGGTAGTCTGCTACCCCACGGACACGGTGTACGGGATCGGGTGCGACATCTTCCACAAGAAGGCCATCGAGCGGATCTACAGAATGAAGGGCAAGGGGCACAAGGACCCCTTGAGCTTCATCTGCCCCAACTTGCAGGGCATCGCCCAGTACGCGCACGTCTCCGACCACGCCTATCGCATCATGCGCCGGCTCCTGCCTGGCCCCTACACGGTCGTTCTCCCGGCCACGCGCTTGGTGCCCAAGATGATGATGTCGAACCGCAAGACCGTGGGCATCCGTGTGCCAGACAACCGCATCTGCCTGATGCTATTGGAAGAGTTCGGGAAGCCCATCGTCAGCACCAGTGCCTCTTTGCCTGGCGGCGAGATTCTCCATGATCCCGATGAAATTGCCGAAGCGCTCGCTCCCCACATTGACCTTTTCTTGGACTGCGGCCCGCTGGGACTGGAGCCTTCGACTGTGGTGGACTTGACCGGTGAAGAGCCGGTGGTATTGCGCCAGGGCAAGGGGCCCATTGACCTGCTGGTCTGAAAAATGAGGAGAGAGAAGGTGAGAAGGGAGCGCTTTTTGGCCGGGGGAGCTGTCATTGCTGTCCTCGTCTTGCTTGCGGGTTGCGTGCGTATTCCCACCGTCACCCCGGAGATGCAGGCGACCATCGAGCAGGTGGGAAGGGAGTTTTGCCCAGACGAGCGCGTGGCCTTGTACGCAATCCAGGCACACCCAGGGGTCAAAGGGATTGTGCTCACTGGCCAGACTACCTCGGCGGAAGCCAAACAGGCCCTGCTTTCGCGGCTGCAACGGCTTGGCGAGATCCCCATGGTGGATAGCATCGTGGTGCTGCCCGACCCACAGCTGGGCGAGGAGCAATTTGGTCTCGTGCGGGTCAGCGTCGCCGACCTGCGCAAGGAGCCTTCGTTCAAGGCGGAGCTCTTGGATCAGGTGCTGCTCGGACACAAAGTGGACCTGCTTAGGCGCAGTCGGGGATGGTACTTCTGCCGGGCGCAAGACGGATACCTGGGCTGGATCGCAGACGAGAGCATAACACCCGTGCACGAAGCTGCGTTGCGGGAGTGGCAGAGCAAGCGACTGCTGGTGGTAAAGGAACATTGGGCCCGCGCGTTTGCCTCGGCAACAGAAGGCGCAGGTCCGATCAGCGATCTGGTGCGCGGCAACCTCCTTGCGGCAGTCGGCTCGCGGGGTGCCTGGTACGAGGTGCTCTATCCGGACGGGCGCGTGGGTTTTGTGCAGAGCAGCATTGTGGCCGATTATGACTCACTGCGGGCGCACATCGTCGCCTCGCCCGAGGCCATCGTGGCCGATGCGCGGAGCTTCATCGGCTACCCCTACGTCTGGGGCGGCACCTCAACGAAAGGCATGGACTGCTCGGGGTTGACCTCCATTGTGTTCGGCTGGCACGGGATTGCACTGCCACGCGACGCCAACATGCAGGTGACCGTCGGCGAGTCGGTCCCCATCGATTCCACCTTCAGCCAGGCGCAGCCCGGGGATCTCTGCTTTTTCGGTCCCAGCCCGGAACGGATCACCCACGTGGGCATCTACGCAGGCAATTAC
>JACIZP010000120.1 GCA_014359355.1 Calditrichota bacterium
GACGTTATCGCTGGCGCCATGCAACAAGGCCGGACCACTCCCACCCAAGGCGGAAATGATAAAGTTGGTGCGACACTCCTCTGGCCCGTAGAAGAGCTGGCCGAACTGCCATCCCGGGTAGCGCTCGGCGAATTTGGCCAGTTGTGCAGCCAGCACCTCACGCTCCACGGGCCGCAACGACGTCCACACCATGATGCGCCGTTCGTTGCGAGAACAACCTGGCAACACCAGGCCCACAAGGAGGGCCAGGAGAATCCTGCGCATCGCCACGTGTGCCTTAGCTAACAGTTGCGTCTCCTCGCGCCTCGGCCGGGACATCTTTCCCCAAGTGACGGAACCAGGTGAAGTAGAGTCCGATCGACAGGGCTACGAGCAACGGCAGCCCATATTTGAACTGGTCCCAGCGATGCATGATGACCATCATCCACAGCAAGAAAAGAACAAGCTGCCACGGCACGGCCATGAAGGTCGCCACGATGTCGCGGCGGTGCTCCTCACGCAACTTCTCCTGCACCTGCGGGGAAAGCGCCTCCCTGACCGGTCCCCAGAACCCAAAGGGACGCGTGGTGCGGTAAAAGTTCCGCAGCACCTCCCTATCGGTGGGCTTGGTGGCTATGGTGCCCAAGATTGTCCCCACAAGGGAGCTCCCGCTGGCCAGGCTAAAGGCCACGTACTCAGGCACGTCCGGCAGCAACAGCTGCTGGAGAACGGCAGCTACCATGCCCGCCACCGTGCCGATGGCAAAACCATAGCCGTTCATCCGCCACCAGTACCAGCGCAAGAGGACCGGAATGAACAACCCGGCGCTGATGCTCATGGTGATCCATCCCCAGATCTGGTTGATGTTCTTGACCACCACGCTGAAGAGAAGGCCGATTACCACCACCGCTACCGATGCCAACCGCCCGTGCACCATCAGTCTGCGCTGGCTGGCCTGGGGGTTGAGGAACGCCTGGTAGATGTCTTTCACCCAGTAGGCGGCACCGGCGTTGACCGTAGAGTCGAAAGTAGACATCGCCGCGGCCATGAGGCCGGCCACCATCAATCCGCGCACACCCGTGTGGGTAAGGTCACGAATGACCACCGGAATCACCGTCTCTGGGTCGGTTATGAGATGGTGGTTTGCGCTGTAGGAGATGCCCAGCACCGCGATGGCTGCAATAAAGACCCAGCGAAACGAAAGGAGGAATATCCAGAACAGGCTCAACAATCCTGCCTCGCGGTCGCTGCGCGCTGCGAAGTAGCGCTGCACGATGAAGCCGCTGCCGCCACCGCACCCTTCGATGGTCACCTTGATGAGGTAGAAGAGAATGCTGATGCCAAACAGATTGTAGATGGAATAAGCTGAGTCCGCGGGGAAATCCACTTTCCAGCGGGGCAGCGCACTGGTCCAGGTGGCACGACTTGCCTCGATGGCCTGAAAGCCGCCATCCTTGAGTGGCACAGAAATGGAGAAGACCTCCGGCAACGACACGTGGAAGGAAAGGATTGCCGTGTAGGCGATGACCGCGAAGATCAGAATGCTCTGGAACAGGTCTGTCCAGACCACGCCGTAGAGCCCGCTGGCTACGGTGTAGACCATCGCCAGCACAATCATGAGCGCGGCAGCCCAAAACTCGGAGGACATGCCCAGAAACGGGGGAATGCCCAAAAAGGTACCGATGAATTTGCCCGACCCCACCGCAAAGTAGGTGAGCATGGCGATCGTCATGACAATGGTCGAAATAGCGGCCACTAGGCGAGCCACGTCGCCCTGGCGGCCCTCGCCGAAGCGGAAGCGCATCCACTCGGCCATGGTCATCACCTGCGCCCGTCTCTGCCATTTGCCGGTGAAAATCATCAGAAAGGCCATGAGCAGGGTGACCCCGCCGCGAATCTCGATGAAAAGGCCGCTCACGCCCAGAGCAAAGATCCAGGCGGTGTTGATCATGGTGCCGCTCACATCCAGACACGAGGCCATGCCTGAGGACCCCAAGAGCCACCACGG
This sequence comes from Calditrichota bacterium, assembly GCA_014359355.1. Taxonomy (NCBI): domain Bacteria; kingdom Pseudomonadati; phylum Calditrichota; species Calditrichota bacterium. The sequence goes on from JACIZP010000120.1 coordinate 1,988, forward strand.
CAACCGCCTGTTCCCCAGAAAGTATGAGTCGATGCCCGCAGAGGCCCGCCGCTGCAGCATCAAACCCACGATCACCATTGCAATAAGGTAGAGGCCCACCACTGCATAGTCAATCAGAGCCATCCTGCCTCCTCAGTTTCCGTCCCTTTCCGTCCAGAGTCCTATTACCGCATGAGAACCACCTTGTGTGTCTGTGCGGTCCGGCCGACCTGCACGCGAACGATGTAAACGCCACTGGGAAGTTGCCAACCGCCATCATCGGACCCATCCCACAGCACAGCGCGCTGCCCGGTCGCTTGGGCGGCCACCCGCATCGTGCGCACCAACCTGCCACGCAGGTCAAAAACCTGCACGCTTGCCGCATCAACAGTCGGAGTCGTCCAGGTCAGCGTCATTGTCTGGTTAAAAGGGTTGGGATACACACGGACGGCCGGAGCTCCCGACCCGCTCATGGCATCCGCTGCGGCAACTCCGCTCCGCAGCGGGTTGAACTCAAAGACATCGCGGGAGGTGAAGGGCTTCTTGGTCTTCAGCACAAAGATGTCCCCGGGCACCGGCGGCACGGCACCGGGCATGCCGCTGAAGGTGATGGTCCAGGTCAGCACCGGGTTGCCTTCTTCGTCCCGCGCTACCAAGAAAAGCTCGTCCCCCGCGGAAATGGTAGCATTGGCGTCCTGGTCGTTGAAAACGACTTCTGCTGCAGCTCCCGAGCCCAATTCCTGCACCGTGAACCTCATCGGCAGTGGCTGCGCACCCCACAGCCCACTCGAAGTATCCACCACCTCTGACCTGAGGGTGATGGCATAGTCCGCCGGCCAGGGGACGGCAGCCAAAACTTCACTTCCCAGGTCCACCGTCGGCAAGTAGACGCGGTAGAAGAGCGTGCATCCGCCGATCACCCACCCGGTACTGTCCTCGTTCACCTCCGGCCGCGCAAAGTCGGCCACCACGAGGCGCATGCCGTCGAACAGGGGGCCTTCTGTCGCGCCGTCCAGCTCGGTCGCATCGGCCACTAACTGGGTGCCGCTGCCTGCATCCCAGACATCGTAGCGCGTGGGCTTTTCCCGAAAAGTGAGGCGGTAAGTGGCGTCCCTCACCTCCGCAGGTGAAGCGACGTGCACGACAACGCTGCCAGAACCATTGCCTGAGACATGCCTCACTACCGCCTGGCCGAGCGCGGTGCGCGGGTTATCCACCACAAAGCGCGACGAGGTGTCAGCCACGGTCACCATCCCATCGGAGCAGCGCAGGAGAAGGCGATACCGGGGGCTGTTCTCAAAGAGAGGCGTTTGCCATAAGTATGACCGCACTCCCTGCTGCCAGCCAAACAGCGGCTTCCAGTGCTCGCCGTCGTCCGATGAGTAGTCGGCGCTAAAGGCCAGCGAGTCGCCTTCGGCATCATCGGCAAACCAGGTCAAAAGCTGCGTCCCAGAGAGCACCTCGCCCTCTTGCGGGCGCAAAACCACCAAATCCGGCCTGCCATTCCCTGGATTGTCCACAGTAAACCTGCCCTGCGTCGATGCCACGCCGGCAAGCGAATCCGCAACGAGCAGGACTCGCAGTCGGTAGCGCGTGCCGTCGGCCACCTCGGCGGTGTTCCAGACGAAACTTGTATCCGGGGAAGTCAACGTGGCAAGGGGGAACCAATGCTGCCCTTCATCGCCGCTGAAGGAGAGGAAGGTGAAGGCCCGGGACAGCAAGAGGCCGGGTGACCAGATCACCGTTGTCGCTCCTGCCACACGGCTGCCGGGTTCGGGCAAAAGAAGACGAAGCGGCATGGTGCAGGTCGGGTTCTGGAACTTCTGCCAGTGGAGCGGCAAGGTGAGACGCACGTGCTCATCGGCGAACCACCAATTGTGCTCGGCATTCGCTGCGAGACGAATATCAGCAAAGGCGTTTTCCAGCCCACGGGAACTGAGCACGTCCACCATGTGCTGCGAACGGAGCAGATTGCCAGCCCGCTCGCTCCCGGCGCTGTGGATCAAGAATTGGCAGGTAGACAACAGAGCCACTCGGCCCGGGGTGGCATCGCGCACCAAGTTGCAGGGATTGTAGCTCAGCATCACGGGAACGTTGCGCGGCCTGCCAAAGGCCGGGTCAAAGAGCGATGAACCCAGCCAGGTGCCGTCGTCCAAAGGACCGGCAGCGCGCGGGTCGTCCAGGTCGAGCCACATCATGGTACCGTCGTAAGCCCCTGCCGAGCAGAAAAGCTCCGGGTGCTTGGTGATGAAGAGCATCGCCGTGTAGCCACCCAGGGAGAAGCCATCCACTCCACGCTGCGTGCGGCTCGGGAGCGTTCGGCAGTGGGCGTCGATGTACGGGATGACGTCATCGACCACAAAGTCCTCGAAACGCCCGCTGCCGATTCCGCTCTTGCCTCCAGCCGCTGCGACCTGCACGAAATTCACGCCCAATCCCGGCACGGTGTTGTCATCAGAGGAGAGGCCAGGCATCACCAGGATCATCTTCCCAATAAGCCCCTTGGCATAGAGCTCGTCGGCGACGTCCTGGATGTTCCGGCCCCGGCGACTGGCGTCCTCGTCGCGGTTCACCCACTCCCGCTCGTGCCCGCGAAATAAGTAGACCACCGGATAGTACTCCCCTTCGGCGCCGTAGCCAGGCGGCAGGTAAACGTTCACACTCTTGTTTATTCCCAGCGCCTGGCTGAAGAAGGTGACCCGTTCTACCCTGCCCTTTCCCTGCGCCCATGAAGCGGCATGTGCCAGGCAGATCGTCAGCAAGGCGATCGCCGGTGGCAAATGCAGAACACCGGCATGCGCAAACCCTTTCCGGTGCCAATGGGTCATCTGACCAAAACCACTTTTCGCACCTCTGTCCATTCTCGTGTCTGCAGCCGCACAAAATAGAGGCCACTGGGAACCTGCGTGCCGTCCTCGGCGCTACCGTCCCACACCGCCAGGTGCTCGCCTTCCGATTGGCCACCTTCGAGCAAGGTCTTCACCTTTCTGCCTCGCACATCGAACACGTGCAGTTGCACGGCGCAGGCACTGGCCAGCCGGTAGCGAATCACTGTGACCCCATTGAATGGATTGGGGTAGTTTTGCAGTAATCGCCAGTCGACAATCGCGCCCTCACGCTTCTGTCCTTCCACCGCTACCGTGAGCGGCGGCAGCTGCGCTCGCTGCTCTACGGTGCTGATGGTGAACACTCCCACGCCGTAGGCGGCCAGGTTCACGTGCAGCGTGTCCAACGACGCACCTACCATGGGCGAGGACTGGCCGGCGTAGAGGTCGTTCAGGAAATACCACTTTGCCGGGTCAAGGGGCTCGCTGAACTCTGCCCACAAGGTGGGCCGAACTGCCACGGCACAGGCGACAGGGCTGCCTGAAAAGTTCATGACCACGACGCCGTTCTGGTCCGGCCAGGGTCGCCCGAAGGCATACACATCCGCAGCAGTGGTCGACAGGCGCACCTGTACCGAGCGGTCCGCACCATCGATGCGAAAGTCGCCGTTGCTGTCCTCGAACTGCCTGCCAAAGGCGGGGAACTGGGCCCTGATGTGTGCCAATTTCTGGTAGTGTCTGGCCAGGACAGTCGCCGGAGGGTTCTGCCAATCGACCGTAGAGCGCACCCGGTCGTCTCGGCTGCCGGACATCCTATATCCCATGCCCACCTCCTGCCCCTGGTACAAGAGGGGGATGCCGGTGCTCAAGAACAGCGCTGTGGAGACCGGCACGGTCTTTTCGATGCTGTCGTACCGGTAGGCCACGCGGTCCTCATCTTGATTCTCCAAAAAGCGCAGGAAGAATGAGTTCGGGCCTGGTCGATACCCCGCGTTGTACAGCCGCGCGTCAAGCGTCGAGATGGCCGGGAAGCGATCGAGCGCCCCGCTGAGCATCCAGTCATAGCCCACATCCATGCCGCCGCCCTGATCGGCGTATTGCACCTCGGAGCCGCTGCCTGTGCCGTTGGTCTCTCCTAAGAGCATGATATCAGCCTTTGCTGCGCGCAGAGCCTGCCGAAGTGGCTCGTCGAAGGCAGCGCGCCCATAGCGACGGTGCGGCCCCCAGTACACATCAAGCCGGAATCCGTCGAGGTCGTAGGTGCGCAGCCAGTGGGTGTAGACGGCCAGCATGTACTGCCGCGCCTCCTCGTCAGCCCAATTCCAGTTCAGCAAGGCATCCGAAAAGCCGGAGTAGTACACGATGCCGTCCGCGGACACGCTTTGTCCCAAACCGTTGTCATCGTGAGGGATGATAGAGTGCTGATAGAAATCGTAGTACCTGCTAAAGCGCTTCTTGGCGCGCACGTCCAATGCCAATGGGTGC
>JACIZP010000121.1 GCA_014359355.1 Calditrichota bacterium
GGTGCGGACGGGGTGGAATCCAGGGTGGGACGATGGGCGGGTCTGCGCACCCATGTGGGACTGCACGATATTGAGAGCTGTGCGCAGGTCACGGCGAGTAATGTGGACATCGAAGACACCCACTGCCACTTCTTCTTCGGCCGTCAGGTCGCCCCTGGTGGGTACGCCTGGGTCTTTCCCAAAGGCAATGGGCTTGCCAATATCGGCCTGGGCGTGTCCGGCGACTGCGCGCGGAACAAGCCGGCGTGGGCCTACCTGGAGGAGTTTCTCGCCAGTCGCTTCCCCCGCGTGTCGGTGCTGACCATGGTGGCCGGTGGCGTACCGGTAGCCAAACCCTTGAAGCGGCTGGTCGCCAATGGCCTCATGCTGGTGGGCGATGCAGCACGCCAAGCCAATCCCGTGTCAGGAGGTGGTATCATCTCTGGTATGATCGCGGCCAAGATCGCCGGCCAGGTAGCCGCGCAGGCCATCCGCGAGGGCGATGTCTCCGAGGCCCGATTGCAGGAGTATGTCGCACGGTGGCATCAGCAAGAGGGTAGGGCCCACGAGCGGTTCTACAGGCTCAAGGAGGCCATCTGGCGGCTGACCGATGACGACCTGAACCGCACCGCCGAAGGTTACCTCCGCACGGCTCCAGAAAAGCGTTCATTGCTGAGCCTCTTCGCCACGGCGCTGGTCAATCAGCCCAAGCTGATACTTGAGGCTGCCAAGGTGTTCGTGTGAAACTGCAGGGAAGTGGAGATGCCGTACCTCTTTGACCCGAAAGAAAGCCGCGTGTGGACCGTTCCCAACATGCTCACGGTACTCCGCTTCTTCTTCCTCGTGCCCATCTACCTGTGTCTTCGGCAGGATGCGCCGCGCGCTGATTTGACAGCGGCAGGCCTGATGGTGGTTGCCGCCGGCACCGACTTTTTCGACGGGCTTCTTGCCCGCCGCCTGCGGCAGACGTCCAATGTGGGGCGCATCCTCGACCCGCTGGCAGACAAGGTGTGCGCAATCTTCGTGTTGGCTATGCTCGTGGGCCTGGGCAGGGTGTCAAGCTGGTATCTTGCTGCAGTGGTGGCGCGCGACCTATTGATTCTTGCAGCAGGAGCGTTCCTGATTCTTGGTAAACGGTTCGTCTCCGAGTCGAATCTGGTGGGCAAGATGACCGCGGCCTCCGTCGTGCTCGTCATCGTCGCCTCCACTCTAAGGCTCGGCATAATCGCCACGTTGCTCGTCTGGCTCTCGAGTCTGCTGCTACTGGCGTCACTCGTGAGTTACGGGCTCGTCTTTGCACGGCTTGTGCGCAGCGCTCCGTCCCCAGGAAAGGGGGCAAGCGCCCGTGCCGTCGAGGGAGAAAGGCAATGAGCGCCGTGATGAGTCGGCTCCGCTCCGGCCTGCTGAAGACCAGACTCGCCCTGAGCGAAGGCCTGGCACGGGTGGTGGGCACAAAGCGGCCCCTGGACAGCCAGTTCTTGGCCGAACTGGAGGAGGTGCTGATCGCTGCCGACGTTGGGGTTGCGGTGAGCGAAAAGCTTGTGGCTCAGTTGCAAGAAGCACTCCGCACTCTCCCGACCTCTGACCCGCAGCAGGTCGTCAAGCTCCTGCAGGAGCAATTGGTGCTGCTCCTCGACGGCGGTTCCTCAGACGGACCGGCACCCGCTCACCAGCCCTACGTCATTTTGGTGGTCGGCGTCAACGGCACGGGCAAAACCACCAGCATCGGCAAGCTTGCCTACCACTACCGCCAACAGGGCAAGAAGGTGTTGTTGGCAGCGGCAGACACGTTTCGCGCTGCCGCCACCGAGCAGCTGGCAGTCTGGGCGCAGCGCGCAGGGGCGGATATGGTCCGGACGAATCCGGGCGCAGACCCGGCAGCATTGGCCTTCGACGCGCTGAACGCAGCCATGGCACGAGGCGTGGACGTCCTGCTGGTGGATACCGCCGGCCGCTTGCACACCAAGGTCAATCTCATGGAGGAGGTGAGCAAGATCCGCCGCGTGCTGGACCGTCGTCTGCCTGGCGCTCCGCACGAAGTGCTGCTGGTCATCGACGCCACCACCGGGCAGAATGGCCTGTCCCAGGCGCGGCAGTTCACCCAGGCCACTGGCGTCACCGGGATCGTCCTCACCAAGCTCGACGGCACGGCAAAGGGCGGCATCGCGGTGGCCATCCGCCAGGAGCTCGGCGTGCCCGTGCGGTGGGTTGGCCTTGGCGAAGGCATCGGTGACCTCGCCCCCTTCGATGCGCGGGAGTTCGTGGAGGGGCTCTTTGGATGAAGATCGCGCCGATAGACTTGGGCTGCCCCAAGAACACCGTGGACCTCGAGAAGGTGCTGGGCCTGCTCGCCGTGCCAGGGCTGCGCATCGTCGAAGACCCGTGCAGGGCAGATGTCGTCATCATCAACACCTGCGCGTTCATCCGCCCGGCGGTCGAGGAGGCATTAGAAACAATTTTGGAGACCGCCCGGTTAAAGGGACAGGGCACCCGGAGGATCGTGGTCACGGGATGCCTGCCGCAGCGGTTTGGCAAGGAATTGGCAGGCCTCCTCCCGGAGGCTGAGCTGGTGGTCACGGCACGCGACCCGACCCGCATGGCCGCACGCATCCGCGGCTTCCTCGGCTTGCGTGCGGCTGGGCACAGCAGGGCGCGCTGGTCGCTCACGCCCTCGCACTACGCTTACCTCAAGATCGCCGAGGGGTGTGACAACTGTTGCGCCTACTGTACCATCCCGCTCATCAAGGGGCGGTACCGCAGCAGACCTGCGGAGGTTGTCTTGGCGGAAGCGCGGGAATTGGCCCGACGCGGGGCACAGGAGCTCATCGTGGTGGCGCAGGACACCACGCTGTACGGCGCCGAGGGGGGAAAGCCTTCTGCCTTGCCGGAGCTCCTGCGCGCGTTAGCCCAAGTGGAGGGTCCCCGCTGGATCCGGCTGATGTATACCCATCCTGCACACGTGGATGAGCCACTGATTGCCACCATTGCCAGCCAGGAGCGCATCTGCAAGTACATCGATCTGCCGGTACAACACGGCTCCGACCGGATTCTGGCTGCGATGGGTCGAAAGACCACCAGGGCGCAGCTGGAGCAGCTGGTGCACCGCATCCGCCAGCAGATACCCTCGGTCGCCATCCGGTCCACCGTGATGGTGGGGTTCCCTGGCGAGACAGAGGCAGACTTTGAGTTGCTCCTCGACTTCTTAGAGGCGGTGCGCTTCGACCACCTTGGGGTCTTCACCTACTGGCCGGAGGAAGAGACCCGAGCGGCCGCCATGGCCGGGCAAGTTGCGGAGGAAGAAAAGAATGCCCGCCATGCGCAGGTTCTCGATCTGCAGAGCCGCATCAGCAGCGCGCGCACGGCCGGTTTACTGGGAAGGACCGTGCTGGTCCTGGTGGACGAAGTCGACAAGACCCTAGGCATCTCCTGGGGCAGGACGGAGTGGGACGCACCTGAGGTCGATAGTCGCGTGCGGATTGACGACATACTGGAACCGGGACACTTTGCAACAGTGCGCATCACAGGTTCGGACGGATTTGACCTTCACGCCACCCCGGCGGGTAGCAGCAGTACGTCTGCCGCGGCTGGGGAGGGCGCGGAACTGAGCGTGCCGAGGGAAGTTTCTCGTGTTTGAGGAGTGGCTTGACTCATCTTGCGCAGCACTGGCAAAGCGGCTCACTTCGTCACACCGAGCTTTCCCCCGGTGGGAGGGAATGATGAGAAGGCTTTTCTCGTTGTTGGTCGCCACCTTGCTTCTGGTGGCCATAGTGGCACCCCCCACCTTCTTGTGGGCCCAGACAGAGATGAGCCAGGAAGCCAACGAGCTGGGGCCGCGATTTCACTACGACGTCTCCACGATGGCCTCACCCTTGGACTCGACCAAGAGCCGGGTGCACGTCTACGTCAAGATCACCTTCGACGAGATTCAGTTCGTGCGCAGCGACTCCGGCTACAGCGGCTCCTACGAGGTAACGGTGGTCGTACTCGACAAGGCGCGCGACCAGGTTGCTGGCAAGGTGTGGCGGGACGAAATGGCCACTGCGGTGTACGAACAGACGACTTCCCGGCGGGACTTCAACACCAGCTACGCCAGCTTCGACATCCCCCCGGGCGAGTACACGATGACCATCGGCGTGACCGATCTGGAGACACGGGAGCGTCGCCAGGTCACGCAGCCGCTGAAGGTACGCGACTTTCGCGCGCTGCCCCTGGCCCTCAGCGATATCACCTTCGCCTCGGTGGTCGAGAGCGACTCGCTCGGCCTCAGATCGATTCGCCCTGACGTCTCGGACAATACCATCGGCATAAGCAGGACTCTTTTTGCCTGTTTCGAGATTTACACCCGACGACCGCACCGGAGTGTCACCATTTCCTACCGCGTGGTAAACGCGCGCAACAAGGTGGTGCTGGCCCGTTCTTACCAGCGCTCTCTTGCCGCCTGGCGGACACTGGACTATTTTCCGCTCTACCCGGATAGCTTGGGATACGGCAGGTACATCCTCCGTTTGGCGGTGAAAGGTGATGGTGCAGAGGACCAGGTGGAGAAGATGTTTAACGTGCGGTGGAGCGGCCTGCCAGCCACAGTCTCCGACTTGGACATGGCCATCGAGCAGGTCAGGTACGTGGCCGAGAAGAAGGAATACGACGCCCTCCGCAAAGCACCGGAGGAAAAGAAGCTCAACGAGTTCGTGCGCTTCTGGAAACGCCGCGACCCCACGCCGGGCACCGAAGAAAACGAGGCTATGGACGAGCACTACCGGCGGGTGGAGTACGCCAACGAACGCTTCACCGTATTCCGCGAGGGGTGGAAGACCGATATGGGCATGGTCTACATCATCCTTGGCCCACCCAACGACATCGAGCGGCACCCCTACCCGGCCGGGGACAAACCGTACGAGATCTGGTACTATTATCGCATCAACAGGCAGTTCGTCTTCTACGACCCCACAGGATTTGGCGAGTATCGTCTGTTGAATCCGTATTCGCTCTACGATCTGAACCGGCTTCGGGAATGAGGGAAAAGGCACTGAGCAGAGGAGGCGCATGAACCCCATACGACCCCCAAGACTCCGGCCCGGGGACACCATCGGCATCGTCACCCCGGCCAGCCCCATGATCCCGGAACGCCTTGCCAAAGGCATTGCTTACTTGCAGGAGCGTGGCTTCAAGGTGATCCAGGGGGAACACGTGTACGCACAACGCGGCTACCTGGCAGGGACCGACCAGGAGCGCGCCGAGGACCTCAATCGCATGTTCGCCGACCCTGAGGTGAAGGCGGTGTTCTGCTCACGCGGTGGCTACGGGGTGTCGCGTCTGCTTGAGCGCATCGACTACCAGGCCTTGCGAGCAAACCCGAAGATTTTTGTGGGATATAGCGACTTGACCGCCCTTGAGCTGGCCATTTGGCAGGAGGTCGGCCTGGTCACATTTTCCGGGCCAATGGTGGCCGTGGAGATGGGCAAGGGCATCCACCCGTTCACCGAGGAGCACTTCTGGCGAATGCTCACGGCTACAGACGCCAATGGGCCGTTACCCCACCCAGAAGGGCAGGCTCTCACCTGCCTGCGCCCTGGCAGGGCACGCGGGCGGCTGCTGGGCGGCTGTCTCTCGCTCATTGCGCCGCTCATGGGGACGCCCTTCATGCCCGATCTGGAAGGTGCCATTCTCGTGCTTGAGGACATCGACGAGGAAGTCTATCGCATCGATCGCTACTTTGCGCAGTTCCGCAGCGCGGGAATTCTCGACCGCATTGCCGGACTGGTATTCGGCACTTTCATCAACTGGGAGCCGAGCGAAACTGACAAGCCCTTTCTGACCTTAGAACAGGTCATCGATGACTATGTGAGCGACTTGCCGATACCGGTGGTTGCAGGCCTCGCCTATGGACACGGCGAGGCCAAAGTGACCCTGCCCATCGGTGTGGAGGCGGAGCTCGATGCTGATCAGGGGACGCTGAGCATAGTCGAACCTGCGGTGGCGTAGACTGCTTGCTCTGGAGGGAGCGACCATGCCCCATTTGCGCCTTGCCGTACTGGCCTCCGGCCGTGGCTCGAATTTGGAGGCTATCCTGCGGGCCATAGACCGCGGTGAGCTCGACGCAGAAGTCGCAGTGGTCATCAGCAACAAGTCCACTGCCGGCGCCTTGGAGATCGCCCGCGCCCGCGGGATACCGGCTGTGCACCTGTCGGCACTCCAGTTCTCGTCGCAGGAGGAATTCGACCAGGCGCTGTTGGAGCTCTTGGAGCGGCACGCGGTGAACTTTATCGCCCTGGCCGGGTACTTGAAGATGTTGAGCCCTACCATCGTGCGGGCCTTTCGCCATCGCATTCTCAACATCCACCCGGCGTTGCTCCCGTCCTTCGGCGGCAAAGGGCTCTATGGCCACTACGTGCACGAGGCCGTGCTTGCCTATGGCTGCAAGGTCTCTGGTGCGACTGTGCACCTGGTGGACGAGGAGTACGACACCGGTCCGCCGGTGATTCAGGAGTGTGTGCCCGTGTTGGAAGACGACACTCCGGAGACTTTGGCGGCGCGCGTGCTGACTGTGGAACACCGCATCTACGCCCAGGCTCTGCAGCTCTTTGCCGAAGACCGCGTGCTGGTAGAGGGTCGCCGCGTGCGCATCTTGCCAGCAAAGAAGGGGGCCTAACGTGGCGCGCCGTCCGTCGCTGTTGGTCGGCCTGCTGCTCGGCTGGCTGCTGATTTGCTTGTGCGCCACGCCCTCGACCGACCTGGTGGACATTCGTGGTCTCGATTCTACGATTGTGGTCGACCTGAAGTACGCGACCGCAGACAATTTCGTGGGCGACACACTGTACGCGGCCAATGTCTGCTTTCTACGCCGCCCAACCGCCGAGCGTCTGGTGCGCGTGCAACGTCGGCTTCGGGAAGCAGGACTGGGCCTCAAAGTGTACGACTGCTATCGCCCCTTGTCGGTGCAATGGCGCATGTGGGAGCTGGTCCCGGACACCCGCTACGTGGCCGATCCCCGCAAGGGCTCGCGCCACAACCGCGGCGCAGCAGTGGACGTCACGCTGGTGGATAGCAACGCGCGGGAGCTGCCCATGCCCAGCAGCTTCGACGACTTTACCGAAAGGGCCAGCCGCTCCTTCATGGCGGCACCGCCAGAGGCTCTCCACCACCGTGCCCTTTTGGAGGAGGCGATGACTGCCGAGGGTTTTCTCCCGTTGCCCTCGGAATGGTGGCATTTCGACGACCCGGAGTGGCAAAGGTACCCAGTACTGGACATACCCCTGGAGAAGCTGCACGAGCGCCATGGGAGGTAAGATCTGGACGGCACGAGGAAGACGATGAAACGGCGAGCTTTGATTAGCGTGTTTGACAAGACAGGTGTAGCAGACTTTGCGCGGGGCCTGCACGAACTCGGCTTTGAGATCATCTCCAGCGGTGGGACCGAGAAGGCATTGCGT
>JACIZP010000122.1 GCA_014359355.1 Calditrichota bacterium
AAAGCATTCGCCACAAGGCCAGGAGGAAGAACATGCGCATCCGGAGTGCAAGCCGCCGAGGCTGCTTGGCAGTCGCGCTGGTGCTGGCTCTGTGTTACCGGGCAGTCGCCCATGGAAGCGAGGCTAGATCCGAGGTCCGCTGCAGTCAATGGCTGCTCCTGGGCCCGGTTCCCGCGCCGCTGCCCCTCTACCACGAGGCCAAGAATCCCAAGGGCGAGAAATTCACCCTTGGCGACCTGCTGGAGTTTCCGCAGGTGGATGTTTCTGAGTGGTGGCCTTACGCCGGTCAGGTGGTTGACTGGGATGCGGGCAGGCACCTGACCTGGCGGCTGGTGGAGGCCGAGACGAGCGGCGTCGAGCTTCCTTCTGCTGGTGCCGTGCCGGAGGTCTGCTACTTAGCGACCTTCCTCGATGCCGCACGTTTCACCGAAGTAAAGTTTGCGATGCGGAGCTCACACCTCTTCCAGGCGTGGCTGGACGGCGAAGTACTGTTTGCGCAAAAGAGCTCCGGGGCGAAGGCAGACAGCGCGGGGCAAACAAAGAGCATCGGCGTGGAGACTGGTGTACACCTGCTGCTGGTGAAGGCGCTCAGAGACCCAGCTTGTCCCGCGCCGTGGCGGCTGGACGCCACCCTGGAACTCCCTGAGGGGTGGAGCGCTGCTGAACTGCGGCTGACCACCGACCCGGCGCAGAGGATGTCCGTGCGCCACCTCATGGACGCGCCGCGGGCCGAGAGTATCGCCCTTTCGCCTGATGGGGAACTTGCTGCGGTGACCATCCGCCAGACTCGCCCGCCCGGCGAAACGAGCGAGGAGTGGATCGAGCTGCGGCGCGTGCGCGACAACAGCCTGCTTGCCACCTACCGGGGTGGCGCGAAGCTTAGTCAATTGGCCTGGGCGCCCGTCGGACGGCGCATCTCCTACACTACTGCGGAGAAGGAGCTCACCACCCTGTGGATTGTTGACCTTGACCAGGGGACCACCAGGCCGCTTCTTCGTGACGTGCAGAACTTTTCCGGATACACCTGGGCTCCTGATGGCACGTACCTCGTCTACTCGGTGACCGAAAAGCCTGAGCCAGACAAGAGCGGGCTCAAGCGGTTGCAGGGCATGCCAGATCGTTGGCCTACCTGGCGCGAGCGCAGCTTCCTCTACCGTGTCAGTGTGCCGCAAGGCGTGCGCAGCAGACTCACCGCTGGCTCGCTGACCACAGTCCTCAACAGCATCAGCCCCGATGGTCGGAGGCTGCTCTTTAGTCGCTCGTGGGAAGACTTTTCCGAGCGTCCGTACGCCAAGACGGCCTACTACACCCTGGACCTGACCAGCATGACGGTGGACTCCCTGTGGACGAGCGGTTGGACCAGCAGTGCGCAGTGGTCGCCCGATGGGCAGCAGCTCCTTGTGCTCGGCGGTCCATCGGCCTTTCAAGGAGTCGGCAAGAAGGTGCCGGAAGGGGTTATCCCCAACGAGTACGACACGCAGGCCTTCCTCTATGACCTGCGCACCGGCGGCGTGGATCCTATCACCAAGGATTTTGACCCCGCCATTAACCAGGGAGTGTGGAGCCGCGTAGAGCCGTGTATCTACTTCGTGGCAACTGACCACGCCTTTGTGCACCTGTTTCGTTACGATCTTCGGACGCGGAAGTTTGACCAGATTGACACAGGCGCCGAGGTTATCGGCGGTTTGCACGTCGCCCTGCAGGCGCCGGTGGCTGCCTACCTCGGTTCCTCGGCCTCCGTACCACCTAAGGCCTTTGTGCTGGACTTGCGGAAGCGGCGGGCGCGGACCTTGGTCGACCCGGCAGAGGCAGCCTACCAGCACGTGCGCTTTGGCCGCTGCCTGCCTTGGGATTTTGTCACCTCGCAGGGCAGGCGCATCGCGGGGCACGTCTATCTACCGCCCGGTTTTGACGAGGCAAAGAAGTACCCCTGCATCGTCTACTACTATGGCGGTACAAGTCCAGTCACGCGGGATTTTGGCGGGCGCTACCCGAAGGAGTTGTGGGCAGCCAACGGCTATGTGGTCTATGTGCTGGAGCCCAGCGGGGCCACAGGGTTTGGCCAAGCCTTTTCGGCCCTCCACGTCAATGACTGGGGAAAGACCGTTTCGGAGGAGATCATCGAGGGCGTGAAGCAGTTCGTGCGCAGCCATCCCTTTGTGGATAGCACGCGTGTCGGGTGCATCGGCGCTTCCTACGGCGGCTTCATGACCATGCTGCTCACCACCAAGACCGACATGTTCGCTGCCGCGGTGGCTCACGCGGGCATCAGCTCCATCGCCTCCTATTGGGGCGAAGGCTTTTGGGGCTACCTGTACAGTTCCACGGCCACGGCCAACAGCTTCCCGTGGAATCGCCGCGATATTTACGTCGACCAGAGCCCTCTCTTCATGGCGGACAAGGTGAAAACTCCCCTCTTGTTGCTCCATGGCACCTCCGACACCAATGTGCCACCGGGTGAGAGCATTCAGTTCTACACTGCCCTCAAGCTTCTGGGCAGACCGGTGGAGCTGGTGCAAGTCGAGGGGCAAGATCACACCATCATGGAGTACGGAAAGCGCATCCGTTGGACGAAGACCATCCTCGCCTGGTTCGACCGCTGGCTGAAGGGGCAGCCGGAGTGGTGGGACAGCCTGTATAGCGACAGGAAGTGACCGGCAACCCACAAGGGGTGAAGATAGATGACGCCACCTGGGGGAGGCGGGCCTGAGGTCACGGGACGACGTGGCGCAAAAGAGGCCGCACCAGAAGCAAGCGCACCTTGGTTGCCACGTACTTGCGGGGATGTAACGCGCGCAGCACCATGAGGTAGCTGGCGATGGCCGGCTCCAAGTCGTCTATGGAGCGGGGGAGGATTTCCAGGTTGATGATGCCGCGGTAGCGCAAGCGGCGTAGGGTGGCCAGGATGTTCTCGATGGGCAGCACCCCGCCTAAGCCGAAGGCCATGTGCTCGTCGCTCCCCGGCTGGCAATCCGAAAGGTGCACGCAGCCGATGTGTCCGTCGAGAGCATGCAACTGGGCTACAGGGTCCATACCCCGCAGGTAGCAGTGGGGGGCGTCGAAGCAGATGCCCAAAAGCTTTGGCCCCAGCACCTCCTTTGCGTGCCTGTAGAGAGCCAGAAACTCCTCCATGGACTGCCCAGGTATGTTCTCGAGGAAGACCGGCGGCTCGAGGCGTGCCAAATTGCGCAATAGCGTCTCCACCGAGCTCTCCACCTGCCTGGCGGCCAGCTCAGGCTCTGGCGGGTGGGCAATGCAGTGGGCTATGCGCAGAGCCCGGCGGTTTGTGTTGACCAACTCGATGACCTGGTCGATCTCTGCCTGGTGATCCGCGCAGGAAAAGTCCCACCCGTCGTCGTGTACCAGAGGCAGATGGAAACCGGTCTGCATGTGACGCACACGCGACACCACCCGATCCAGCTCCGCAAAGACCGACCGGGTGATCTCGGCGAACTCCAAGCCCAATAGACGCGTCAGGCCCAGTAGCACTGAGGGCTCAATGCCGCGGAACCGCTCGATCGTGAAACCTACCTGCACAGTGGGCAACAGTGCCTTCATTGTCCTTCGTGCCCTTCTCCGTGGATTCATTCTGGCACGTGCAATATACGACTTCGCCGTTGGAAAATCAAGCTCTTTGCATGAGGCACACGGCACAACACCGCCGTGTGCGCTCTTAGGCAGAGGCCAGCGCGGACAACCCAGCCGAGCGGTTCGGCGCCTTCTGGGGAGCGGGCCACTTGGGCGCAAGCGAAGAGGAATGGGCTGGACCTGTTTCGCTCAGGGCCGCGTGGTGAGCGAGGGGAAAGGGCTCAGGAAAGGGGCAGAGGAATCCTTGCGCGTTCTTGCCATGCCGGCGCAAGCAGCCATGGCAGCGCCTGCCCACCTTCGCACTCACGCGAGCTTGCCTCCTATGCGGGGTGCGCGCTATCGGAGGAGATTTGGCAAGAAGGTCGAAATGGCGCCGATTCCCAGTGTGAGGATGAGGCTCATAACGCAAGCACAGCACAGCAGCAGGGGCAGAAGCATCGCACCCACCGCCTTGCCTGAGGATATCTGGTGCGCTTGCTTGAAACCGATGATCTGTACCACGATCATCCAAGGCAGAGCCACGACGCTGCCGCAGAAAGGCAAGATGCGGAAAAGCGAGGCCGCCTCGCTGTAGGCCACCACGCGGAAGGTCGCTTCGAACCCCCGCTGTGCACCACCAACCAGCATCAGGCAGAGGTGGAGGATGCCTGCCCACAGAAACATGCCCACCAGCACCATCATCGGCGCGGTCAGAGAAACCAGCGGCACCAGGGCCGTGCGGGACATCCACAGCGGAAAGATGTCGGGGAACTCCGCCATGCCGGGGTAGTGGCGCAGGCCCATTGGCCACAACCAGCCGGAGAGGCTGATGATGCTGTCGACGATGCTGCTCACGCTTCCCACCAACAGACCGAACAGGAGGGGTTTGCCGATGCCCCCGGTGACCGGCATCCGCGCGAAAAAGGTGTTGGGGCTGAACAGCACACCGCTGATTGTGTCCCAAAGGGACTTCCAGAAGCCGACGCGCCCCATCTCTTCCCAGGGGCAGCCACTCCCTGTAGATCCGGCAGCACGTGGGGCCGGGCTCGCCACAACCTGGCGGGGCGGGATGTACGTGCCGCAATGGATGCAGTAACCCCCTCTTTCCGGGATCTCTGGCATCTTGCCGCAATTGGGACACTTGCGTCGCATGGTTTCCTCCGCTGCTCTCAGTAGGACTATTCTTCGAAGTTGCCCCGTGTTCTCCTGCTGTTGGTTACTACGGAACAGCCGCGGCAAAGTTGCGCCCAAGGGCAGCTACAGGGGAAAGTGCTCGGTCGCATGGCTGATGATGAGGTAGAGCCAGTTGGCGAACATGCCGCAGATTACGCCGATGCGAAGAACCCTTTTTTCCCCCCTGCTCAACGCGACGACGATGTTCCGTCTACTCACCATCAGGCACATCGCCCCAAGCCCCCATAGGATGAGGCCAACATAGAGAGCGAAAAACAAGGGATTCACGCGGAGCGAGTCCGCTATCCGTCCTTCGGCAAGAAAGACCGCACTGCGCGTGGCACCGCAGCTGGGGCAAGGCACGCCTGTGAGCGAGTGGAAGGCGCACGGAGGTGCCAGCTGAAGGAGCGGTCGCAGCAGGCGAAGTGCCGTGAGGGCCGCGACGACGAGCCCTCCATAGATCAGGCCGAGGTAAGCTTGCCTTGGCCGTCCCTTTTCGATGCGCACGTGCATTTTACTTGGTCTTTACCTGGCAAAGAAGCTCACCACGCTGTGCGCAAAGATACGCCAAAGGCTCGTGAAAGTCAAGCCGTTTTCGCATTTCTGCCTTTTGTGTCCGTGCGGCGAGGCCAGTGCGCCCAGGGTGGGCCTCCGGGGCAGCGTGGTTGCTGGCATGGAGCCGTGCACATCTGCCCCAGCAAGCGCAGCTCCTGTGCTGAAACTTTTTCTGTCCAGCACCAGTCAAAGAGGTGGTTGCGCGCACCAAAGGGGCCGAAGACGGTCCCCGCCGTGCCTTGCGGACCTTTTGGCCAGGCAGTGAGCGATGGCAACAGGGAGGGCATTACCGTGAAGAGGTGGCTTTGGTTAGCGATTGCGCTTGTGGCGCTGATGCTGGCGCAAGTGGCGGCCGCCGAGAAGGTGGTGGTCGTCAAGACCAAAGGCGAGCGCCGTGCCTGGTTGGGCGTCTATCTGCAGGAGCTCGACAAGGAGCGGCGCAAGGAGCTCGGCGTCAAAGAGGACAAAGGGGCGGTTGTCGTCGAGGTGGTGGCGAACAGTCCCGCCGAGAAGGCTGGCCTGCAAGAGGATGACGTCATCGTGCGCCTGGACGGCCGGGAGGTGAAGGAACCGGATGACCTCATCGACGCGGTGAGGGCGAAGAAACCAGGTGACAAGGTCAAGCTGGAGTACGTGCGGGAGGGCACGCGTCGTGAGGTGGAAGTTACCCTCGGCCGAGCGCCTCGCGTGACCGAAAGGGTTGTGATCCCGCCATTGCCGCCCATGGAGAGGTTGGTGTGGGATGGTGGCGCTTGGCTGGGCGTGGAGCTGCAAGAACTGAACGCCTCACTGGCCGAGTACTTTGCCGTGAAGGAAGACGAGGGCGTCTTGATCACCGAAGTGGAAGAGAAGAGCCCGGCCGCCAAGGCAGGGTTGTTGCCTGGGGACGTCATCGTCAGCATGGATGGCCAGCCGGTGCAGGACGTTGAGGACGTGCTCGACGCTGTTGTGGACAAGGAACAGGGCGATTCGTTGGTGGTGGGCTATGTGCGCAAGGGGACGCGCGCGGAGACGACCGTACGGCTGGGCAAGAGGCCGCGGGTGCGCGTGTTCGGCCGAGGCAGCCCGCGGCTGTGGTGGTGGGAGCGAACGCCAGGGCGGGATTACTTCCTTTTTCCCCGCGAGCGCGTGTGGCACTTTGAGTTCGAAAGGCCGGACGTGGAGAGGTGGCGGGAGCGAGCGCGCGATTGGACCGAGAAGGCCTTGGACGACCTGCGCCGCGGCGTTGAGAAGCTGCGTGTGGAGATTAAGGAGCAGCGGCGGCACATGATCTGAATGCCGGCCGACATGCGCTTCCGTGGCACCGTCCGAGCTCGGGCGGTGCCCTTTTTGTCTGCCCATCTTCTGGGTCTTGCGATACCAGGAGGCCTGTGAAAGCGCGGAAGAAGCGCCAGTCCCCGCTGCCAAGCCATGAGGCCAGACTCCAGAGTCCCTCCAAAGGAGCCAAGCCCCGCTGCGCTGCTGAGAACCAAGCCGGAATGAAGCTGCCACGATCCCACCTCCACTGGACGTGACAATCTCGCATCCCTTAGCCTTCCGTACTGGGCGGAAGGAGACAGCCCGTTCCTTTCCCTCCGGGGGGCGCTGATTCCACGTGAGGGGCCGGAACGCAACGAGAAGTGCGGGGACACCGCAAGATTCGCTGGACGGGCGCATGCCTTCATCTTTCGCCTCGTGGCAGACCCCATTCGGGGGGACGCAGAACACACTCCGCCAGCAGCCTGCGCCTACGAGATTCATCATGGCGTCCGGGCGGAGCGCCCTTAGTCGCCTCGGCGCTGAGAATCCTGCTCGCCAGTGAGCGGGCGGGAAAGCTGGAAAGATGTCTTCGAAGTCGCTGTGCGCTGCGCTCCATCGCATCCACATGGACAGGGAGGAGCTCCCGCCTGGACTCTCCGAAACTTCCTCGGATTTTCCTTGACTTCCTGCGAATATTTCTTTACCTTTAGCCCAGGAAGTGGCGTTTCCGGCATAACCACGATGAGAGGAAACAACGGCTCTCCACCTGCGTATGAAGCTGATGTCGTGAAGCCGTGTGCTGCAGCACGTTGGGCACTGTGGGCAGTGGCAGTGGCTGCCGCCCTGGTATTAGGATGCGAAGAGCGCAAGCGGCTCAATCCCCTGGACCCCCTCAACCCTGTTACCAGAGGCAGGCCCACGGGTCTGTCGGTAGTGTCCGAAGGGCACGAGGTGTGTCTGAAGTGGGATGCCATGGCCGTGGATGAGCTGATAGGCTACCGCGTGTTTCGCCAAGTGCAATGGGAAAGCACGATGGTGCCTGTGACGCTCGTTCCCACGACGCAGTACTGCGACCGCGGGCGACCATTTGGGGTGCAGCACGTTTATTGTGTGACGGCGGTGACCGCCGACTATGAGAGCCCTTGTTCGGCGGGCGTGACCATCACGCCAGGCCCCACCTACTGCTGGGTGGCCAGCGCAAATGAGGGCGCCGTGATCCGCCTCACTCACGACCGGCGGCACGAGCTGCTGCGCTACGGGTACATGGCATACCCCTGGATTGTGGAGGCGGACCCCGTTACCGGCAACGCCTGGGTGGTGGATGCCATCTACGGGAGGGTTTCGGAGATCACCACGGCCGGAGATGAGCAGATGAGGTTGGGTTGGTTCCGGCAACCCAGCGACATAGCCTTGGACTACCGCCGGCGACACCTCTGGATCCTGGAACAGACGAGGACCGACAGCGCCGTGGTGCACAAGTTCACCACCGAGGGGACCCTGATCTTCACGCGAGGGGGACTTGTCGCTCCCTCGCACATGGCCTTGGATGTAGGGACGGGGACCTGTTACATCGCCGATGCGGCGGCACGCAAGGTGGTGCGCGTGGCTGCAAACGGGCGGGTGAGCGACGTTGTGGACGGTCTGGTGTGGCCCACGGGCCTGGCCTGGGACAGCCGTTCCGGCCAGCTCTGGATCGCCGATGGGACCCAGGTGCTCGTAGTCTCCTCGCGTAGCGGAACCATCACCCCCGCGGAAGGGCCGTTTGTGAGAGCCTCCGTCGCTGCGGCCAACGACTCGACGGGCGAGTGTTGGGTTGTGGACCTCGGCACCCAGGCAGGCCAGGGCCAGGTGGTCCGCCTGCGCAAGGACGGGAGCAGGGTGGCGAGCTACGGGCCCTTTGTCCAGCCCTATGGCGTGGCGGTGAACATCTATGATGCCTGTTGCCTTGTGGCGGATACCGGAGGCGACAGGCTGGTGGAGATTACTCCGGACGGGCACATAGAAGAGCTGCCGGTGCGGGTGGCCAGACCATGGGATGTGGCGGTGGAAAACCACTATCCCCTCCGCTGACAGGGGGAAACCGCCGGGACGGATGATGGAGCGTGCAGAGAAGAAAAGACAACTGCTTATCGATGGCGTGATTTGCCTGGCCGCCGCGCTGGGGCTGAGCGCGCTACTTCTCTGGTACAAAGACGTATTCCCCTGGGGCGGACGAACAGTCGAGCTGTCCAAAGATGAAGCCGTAAGGCTGGCGCAGACGGTGGTTGATGAGTTAGGCATTGACGTAAGCCGGTACAGGCGAAACGTGTCCTTCCGGCAAGACCCGAGCCAGCTTCGCTACTTAGCAAGGCGCTTTGGGCCTGCGCGCGCCAATCGCTTCGTGAAGGGCTGGATTCCGGCCTATTACTGGCAGGTGGAATGGCACCCGATGGGCAGGGTACAGCAGGTGGTGCTGGGGATGAGCAGGAGCGGACCTCCCGGACAGTTCAGGGAAAGCGGGCCCATCGGTGCGGTCCAGGTGCGCTTGGCAGAAGAGGGGCGCTTGCTCTCATGCCGTGCCAGCTACTCCGACACGGCCCGTGGTGCCTCCCTCTCCCAAGGCGAGGCGGAAAGCTTGGCGATAGCCGTTGCAAGGAGGCAACTGGGGGCCCAGTTCGAGCAATTTGAACTGCAATCGGTTGTGCCGCGGCACGCTCAGCGCCGCCTGGACTATCTGTTCCGCTGGGTCGACCGCGACCGGCCGGCGGGCGAGCAAGTGGAGTACTTTGTGGAAATCGCCGGCGACAGAGTGGCCGGCTACGGCTTCGAGTACAAAGTGCCACCGGTGTACGCCGACCCGCCCGGCCTGGTGCGCGCCATCTGGGTGCCGACGGCCCTTCTCTACATAGGCATGACCGTCCTCGTGCTGTTCGTGTTGATCAAGAAATTGCGAGCAGACGAGATTACCTTTCGCCCCGGCCTGGTGTTTGCGCTCCTGGGGATAATCGCCCTGTGCGCCCGCCTGATGCTCGCTCAGCATGAACAGTGGCTACTGGAAGTGGTGGTAGTGCTCCTGCTATCGGTGCCCCTTGTGGCTCCGATTCTCCTGGTATTGGTCTCTGTGGCCGACTCCATGGCAAGAGAGGTCTGGCCTGCCAAGCTTCTTTCCTTGGATGCCCTCCGTGCAGGTCGTTTTGCCCATCGCCACTTTGGCTTGGCTCTGACGCGGGGTGTGGCCATCGGGGCGATCGCGGCTGGCCTCGGCGTCGC
>JACIZP010000123.1 GCA_014359355.1 Calditrichota bacterium
ATGGCGATCCGCTCGTCGCGGTGGAGTTTGCGCCTCTGTGCCTCCTGGGCCAACAGGCGCTCTGCCACCATTTGCGCGTACTGCTCGCGCACCGCCTGGCTCCCCTTGCTCGTCGGATGGAACTGTGGGCGGAAGAGGAATTCCCGCGCGAACTCGGCCACCGAAATCTCGTCCCCATTGACCTCCGCGATGGTGGTCTCCGGCAGAGGGCGTTTCCCACACTGGCCGGCCAGCCACAAGCAGATGAGCGCGCCGACAAGAAGCCGAGCCGCCCGCCCACAGGTCAACCTGCTCACAGCCACTTCAGCCATACGCACCACTCAAGGACAAAAGGGGCCAGAGCTGGCCCCACGAGGAGCAAAAGCATCGCGCCGGACGTGAACAACATTGCCAGAACCGCTGGCGACCATCTCCTCTGCGGCGTGTCCAGAAGATGCCACGGCTTACAGGAAAGTACCCTCTGTTTTCCCACCGCATGCCCCTTCACATGCTGGCGAGCTTCTCGGTCGTTTCGCGGATGATGCGCGCCGAGGCACGCTCCAGGCAGCGGGTAAGGGCCTGCACCACACCGGCGGGCGAGCGCTCTGCTACCGCCTCCCGCTCGTCGACCTGCCAGCCGTGCACCAGCTCCAGCCCCTTGGCCCGCCGCAGCTCGCACTGCAGCTCCAGGCAGGAGAACCAGGCCTGCCCTTCGTCCCGCTCCTCCATCCGCTCGACGCGCACGCTCAGGAGATAGTCAACCGCGCCATGCCCAGGAAAAGGGACGACGTCCCGGAACCGCTGCGAGTGCGCCAAATCGCGGAGGAGGCACCTGCGCACCAATTGCGCCGGGCTCTCCACCCAGCGGTGGTAGTGGTAGAACTCCACCTCGTGGCGCGAGCGGCGAAAGACCAGCCGCTCCTGGTCGTAGGGCGGCACCACCTCCACGCTTGCCACCCCTATGATCACCGGCAGAGTCTGGCCAGGCACGGAGGCACGCTCATAATCGAAAAGATAGTAGTGGGTCTGCGGCACGTGTCCGCACCCCAGCACGCTTGCCAAGAGCACCCCGGCCACCACTGCAGTCCGCATCATAGCCAACCTCGTTCTGGTCAGTCAGGCAGTTCGCGATCCTTCGGCCCCGAGGCGCGCAGGATGGACCACGGCCTCTCCCGCAGCGTTCGCGAGAGCTCCTCCAAGTTAGCCGCCGTGGCTCGCAGGTCCGTCAGCATCTGCACGTACTCCGCCCCGTTGGCGATGAGCAGTTCATCCAGATGCGAGCTGGCCGCCTCAAGGCTTGCCAGTGTCGCCATGCTCTGCGCCAGCACCTGCGGCAGTTGCACCACTGCCTGGCGAACGGCCTGTTCGTTATCCGTGATGGTCTCGTTCCAGGAAGCGGCTGCCTGTTGCAGTTGCTCCGCAACGCCGTTCAGCCTCGCCAATAGCCTCGGCAGCTCCCCCTCCTGCGGACCGAGCAGGGCATTGGCGTTCTGCAGCAACGAGGCAACGGCTTGTTGGTTCTGCTCCCCGAGCAACCGGTTGAGTCTGGCCACGAGCTCATTGAGCCGGTCGCTCACCGAGGCCAGACTGCCGGACATCTGCGCAAAAGCAGTGACCTCGACGCTCTTGAGGGTGCTGCCACTCGGGAGCAGAGGCGCATCCGGCGAACCTAAGGTGATTTCCACGTAAAATGCACCCATGAGCCCGATGGTGGTGATGAACGCCTCCGAGTCGACTCTTATTGGCGCATCGCCGCGCACCTCCAGCACCACTTCCACCCGGGAGTCGCCGTCCGCAGGGATGCGCAGGTCAGTCACCCGCCCGACCTCCATGCCGCCGACGCGCACCAGCGAGCCCCGCGTGATGCCACCCACGTACCGAAAGCGCGCCAGGTAGCGATGCGTATCCCGCTTAAAGTCTAGGCCGCTGATGGCGATGATGAACGTCAGCAGGATCAGCACACTCACGATGACGAAAAGGCCGGCCTTCACTTCGCTGCGGCGGTAGGTCATTCCATCTCTCCTGGTTCTTCGGTCAGGGCACGAAGGTACGCCTTGGGGTCAAGCTCCTCTTCATCGGCCTCCCGGTTGAGGAACTGCTGCACCCGGCGATGCGGGCTGGCGCGCAGCTCTTCCGGCGTGCCCACAGCAATAACCCGCCCCCCATCGATCATCGCGATGCGATCGGCAATGGTGAAAATGGAGGCCAACTCGTGGGTAACCACCACCATGGTCATCTTGAAGGCCCGTTTTAGGCGCAGCAGAAGCTTGTCGATGCCCATGGCCACCACCGGGTCCAAGCCTGCCGACGGCTCGTCGCAGAAGAGGTACTCAGGGTCCATGGCGATGGCGCGCGCCAAGGCGGCACGCTTCTTCATGCCCCCGGAGAGCTGCGCCGGCCAAAAGTGCTCGAAGCCGGCCAGCCCCACGGCGTCCAACTTCATGCGCGTCATGATGCGGATGGTCGACTCCTCCAGGCGGGTGTGTTCGCGCAACGGCAGGGCAACGTTGTCGCCGATGCTCATGGAATTGAACAACGCCCCGCTCTGAAATAGGACTCCCATCTTCCTGAGGAGCTCGTTTCTGGTCTTGTCGTCCGCGCTGGTGATATCGATGCCATCGATGTACACGTGGCCGCTGGCCGGCTGCTCCAGGCCAACCATGTGGCGCAGCAAGGTGCTCTTGCCGCACCCGGAGCGACCGACAATGACCATGGTCTCGCCCTTGCGCACTTCCAAATTGATGTGGTCCAGAATGACGCGGCTATCGTAGCGCGCCACCAAGTCGCAGACCTGTATTGCCACCTCTGCCACAGTCGCCAACCGTCACAGTGTGGAATAGAACAAGGCGGTGAATGCCAAGTCGGCCAGGATGATCAAGAAGATCGAGCTTACCACCGAGGTCGTGGTGGCTCGCCCCACCCCTTCGGCGCCTCCGCTCACTCTCAGGCCCTGGTAGCTACCCACCTGGGCGATGATCAGGCCGAAGAAGAAACTCTTCCCCAGGCCGGTGAGCAGGTCCTTCATGACTAGGGCGTCGGCGGTCTCTTTGAGGTATTGCACGGCGGAGAGTTTGAGCGCGGCCACTGCGATGCCCAGGCCGCCGGCAATCCCCACCGCATCCGCTATCAGCGTCAGGCAAGGGAGGGCCACCATGAGGGCTAAGGTACGGGGTACCACCAGCAGCTGAATTGGATCGATGCCCATGGTGCGCAGCGCGTCGATCTCCTCCGACACCTTCATGGTGCCGAGTTCCGCAGCGATCGCCGAGCCACTGCGTCCGGTGACGATGATGGCGGTGAGCATGGGACCCATTTCCCTGGTCATGGAGACCGCCAGTAGGTCGGCCACGTAGATGGTCGCCCCAAACGGCTCTAATTGATACGCGGCCTGCATGGCGAGAATCAGCCCCACCAGAAAGCACATCACCGCCACGATGGGCACGGAATCGGCGCCGGTGCGCACGAACTGCTCGGTGGTGTGGCGCAGCCGCACCCTTCCCAGGAGCATGTGGGCGCAGGTGCGCCCGCAGAGGAGAGCCATGCTTCCCGCATGGCCGGCCATCTGCAAGCTGACTCGCCCGACACTACCGCATGTCGACTTGAGCACGTCCATCGCCGCCTGGTCTGAGGCTCGCCAAGGCCTGAGCCACATTATCATGAATCTCAAAGACATCCACCAACCGGGTCAGCTCAAACACCTCCAGCACCTCCTCGCGCGGTGCGGCAAGTTTGAATTTCCCCTGGTGGGCGCCGGTCATCTGCAGTCCTTCGATCAGAGTCGCCAAGCCAGAACTGTCCATGTAGCTCACTCTGGCAAGATCCACGATGATCACCGGAGACCTCTTCTTGGCCAACGAAAGGAGTGCCTTGCGCACCTCCGGCGAAGAAAAGAGGTCCACCTCGCCGGCTATCTCCACAATGTCCGCCCCACCCTCCTGCCTAACTCTTACTTCCACCACTCCGCTCCTCAATGTCGCGTTTCAGTTTCACCAATAGCAAGTGATTGCCCTGCACAGGGTCGTTGCTGTACTCCACGGTGTCCATGACGGTTCTGATCAGATGCAGCCCAAAGCCCCCAGGCCTCACTCGGTCTGTGGCTGGCGCCTGCAGCCTTTGCAGGTCCGCCTTTTTCCCATAGTCCCGCAGGTGCACCTCCAGCCGGTCCGGGAACATGCGGCACCGAATCTCAATGGGGTGCCCGTTTTCGCCGCCGTAAGCGTGTTTGATGATGTTCGAGCACGCTTCGTCCACTGCCAGGACCACGCTGTTCTTCTCCACGTTGGCAAACCCCATGATGGCGCACAGGTGGCCAACGCCTGCTCGCACGATTTTCAGCATCCGTGGGTCGCTGGGGATGGTCAGGACCACCTCGTCCCCACGCTGTTCGCCGACGTTCCCTTCGCTCATCTCCGATCCCATGCGCTCTTGTTCAGGGGGCCTCGAGCCTGCCCTCCTCACGGGTGTCTTGTAACCTCTCGGCAGCCGCCCCGAGTGCTGCGGTTCAGTGCGCCTCCAGCCAGTTCCTGCCCACCCCAATATCCACCTTGATCGGCACGTCCATGGTGATGGCGTGCTCCATTTCGTGCCGCACCAGCTCGCGCACCTGCTCCACCTCGTTCTTGGGCACCTCGAACACGAGCTCATCGTGCACCTGCAAGATCATCTTGGTCTTGAGCCCAGACTGGCGCAGCGCCCGGCTGATGTTGATCATCGCCACCTTGATGAGGTCCGCCGCGGAACCCTGGATGGGCATGTTGATGGCCGTGCGCTCGGCAAATTCCCGCATCCGCCGATTGTCGCTGTTGATCTCCGGCAAGTACCGCCGGCGATTGAGGAGCGTGGTCACGTAACCCTGACGGTGCGCCTGCTCCAGGGTCTTCATGATGTACTGGTGCACGCCAGGGTAGGTGGCAAAGTAGGTGGCGATAAAGGCCTCGGCCTCTTCCACGGGGATGTCCAGGCGCGACGACAGACCATATGCTCCCATTCCGTACATGATGCCAAAGTTCACCTCCTTGGCCCGCCGCCGGTGCTCGGGAGTGACCTCCTCCGGATCCAGCTTGAACACCAGGGCGGCAGTGCGCCGGTGCACATCTTCGCCATCGACAAAGGCCTGGCGCAGACGCGGGTCGCCGGACAGATGGGCCATGATGCGCAGCTCGATCTGCGAATAGTCGGCGTCCAAAATCACGTGGTCGTCGTCCCTCGGGATGAACGCCTTGCGGATCTGACTGCCCACCTCCGTGCGAATGGGAATGTTCTGCAGATTGGGATCCGAGGAGGAGAGGCGTCCCGTGGCGGTCACTGCCTGATTGAACGAAGTGTGGACGCGTCCGGTGCGCGGGTTGACCAACTTGGGCAGCGCATCCACGTAGGTGGACTTGAGCTTGGCCAGCTGGCGGTACTCGAGGATGGTGCGCGGCAGAGGGTGCTCTTTGGCCAATTCTTCCAGTACGGCCACGTCGGTGGAGTAGCCGGTCTTGGTGCGCCGCACCTTGCGGAGCTTCAGCTTCTCAAAAAGGATCCTGCCCAGCTGCTGGGTTGAGTTGATGTTGAACTCTTCCCCTGCCTGCTGGTAGATCTGGGCCATGAGGCCGTCCATCTGCCGGCTCAGCTCCCGGGACATCTGCTCCAAGAAGGGCACGTCCAGTGACACGCCGTCCAGTTCCATCTGCATGAGCACCGGCACCAGCGGCATCTCTACGGTCTCGAACAGCTCCCAGAGAGCGGCCTCACGCAGCTGCGGCGCTAACTTTTCCTGCAGACGCCAGGCAAAGTCGGCGTCCTCGCACGCGTACTCGGCGATCTGCGCCAGAGGCACCTCGGCCATGCTCCGCTGCTTCTTGCCCGAGCCGATGAGCTCGCTAATGGCGATCTTCTTGTGGCCGAAATGCTCCAGCGCCAGCGAATCCAAGTTGTGCTGCCGGCCGGAAGGGTTCAGGAGGTAGGAGGCGACCATGCTGTCGAACTCCACGCCGGCGAGGCTCACGCCAGCCATCTTGAGGACCGCCATGTCGAATTTGACATTCTGGCCACACTTCTTGACGCCAGGGTCCTCAAGCAGGGGCTTGAGCAGTGCCAGCACCTCCGCCGCAGGAGCCCAAGGGGTAAAGTCAAGCGCCGGCGCCTGTACGGGGACGTAGTAGGCCTCTCCTGCCCGCCAAGCAAAGGAGAGGCCGACGATCTCGGCATCGATGGGGTTCAGCGAGGTGGTTTCCAGGTCAAGAGCGAACTTGCCTGCGGCACGGAGCTGGGTGATGAGCCACTCGAGCTCTTCCCGAGTGACGAGGGCGCGGTAGGAGACGGCCTGCTGACCCCGTTGGGCAAACTGATCGGCCAGCGAGGCGAATTCCAACTCCTGGAACAGGCGCATCAGCCGGGCGGCATCAGGCTCCCGTCGCGCTAACTGGTCGAAGGTCAGCTCAATGTCCACGTTGCAGTCGATGGTCACCAGCTTCTTGGAGATCTCGAGCTCCTGTTGATGTTCCACAAGGGCCCTGCGCAGGGCATCGCGCTTGATGTTTTCGACGTTGCGCACGAGGTTTTCCAAGTCCCCGAACTCCTTGAGCAGCGCCGCCGCCCCTTTCGGCCCGATGCCCGGCACTCCTGGCACGTTGTCCGAGGTGTCGCCTGCTAGGGCAAGATAGTCCACCACCCGCTGTGGGGGCACCCCGAGCTTCTCTTCGACGCCCGCTGCGTCCAACACCTCAACGGATTCGCCGGCGCGCCGGGGATTGTAGATCTTGATAGCCGGTGAGACGAGCTGCAGCAGGTCCTTGTCGCCGCTGACCACGTAGGTCTCCAGACCCTGCTGTTCGGCCCGCTTGGCGAGCGTGCCGATGATGTCGTCTGCCTCGAACCCCGGTTTCTCGATGATGGGGATGCCCAGTGCTTCCACCACCTCGCGCACGCGTGGCAGCTGTTCGATGAGGTCGGCTGGCGCCTCCTGGCGCGTGGCCTTGTACTGCTCGTAGAGCTGATGGCGGAAGGTCGGCTCTGGCCGGTCGAAGACCACAGCCAGGTAGTCGGGTTGCTCCTCCTGCACAATCTTGAGGAGGGAGCGCGTCACGCCAAAGACCGCGCTGGTGTTCTCTCCCTTGGAATTGATCAGCGGGTTGCGGATGAACGCGTAGTAGGAGCGGAAGACCAGTGCGGATCCGTCCACAAGAAAGAGTCGCTTGCCTGCTAAGGTCACCTTGGTCCCTTTCGCTATCTCCTCAGCCCCCTTGAAGGCGGAGAAAATATAATAGAAATTTGCCGGAATGTCAATTGGTCTTTTCTTTGGGGAAGCGCGCGCCCCGGGCGATGGCCGAGCGGGACATTCCTGGGACAATTGCTCGGCCGGCTCCTCGGTGTCTGGGGTCGACAGCCTTGCCGCGTGCGGGCGCGAAGCGGCGAACATGTTTTTAGGCACCTCGCCAGGGTGGAAAGGCTTTGGCCTCTCCAAAGGACCCCACAAATTGTCTTGACTCCCAGGGGAGAGGTTTGTATATTTCGAGTGCGCAGCCAGGGCCGTCCTTGCGGCTCTTGGACAAGACCTTGTGGCGCGCGTGGTCCCACATGGCCGGAGGACCAAGCACATGGCCGTATCGCTCAACGACTTGCTTGCGGCAGGAGGAAAGCTCTTGCGCACCTCCGGCTATCTTGTCCTCTCCCTGGGCCTGGCGGCCATCGTCCTTGCGGCGTTTGTCTTCCTCCCCACCTCTGACCACCGCGCCCTGCGCGAGGGGCCAGTCACGCTCTACTATGCCGACAACATCTCCCACGCCCACCAGCTCATCATCGACCGCTTCAATGCCGAGTACCAGGGCAGGATCAAAGTGGTACCCATCGACCTCCCCTTCACCAAGTTCAGCACCAACGAGCGCAAGGAGCTCCTGGCGCGCACCATGCGCAGCAAGAGCGGCCGCATCGACATTTTCACCGTGGACATCATCTGGGTGCCGCGTTTTGCCCGCTGGTGCAAGCCACTGGAGGATTTCTTCAGCGCCGAGGACCGAGCCACCATTCTCGATCACGCCCTCCAATCCTGCTATTGGGACGGCCAGCTTGTGGCCATCCCCCTGTACACGGATGTAGGGCTCATGTACTATCGCCAGGACCTCTTGCAGCAGATTCCCGGCGCGGCGGCTATCTTCGACTCCCTCCGCTCCTCCATCACCTGGGAGGAGCTCATCGCCCTCAAGCGCCGCTGCGATGCCGCGGGCATACACAACCCTCTGTACATCTTCCCTGCCGACAACTACGAGGGGCTTGTGTGCAGCCTGTACGAAGGCATGGCCGGGCAGGGCGCCACCCTGGGCGCGGCCGATACGGTGGACCTGACCCGTCCGGAAGTGACACGCAGCCTCCAGCTCCTCAGAGACCTGGTGCATCGCTACCACATGGCGCCCATGGAAGTGACCAAGTTCGACGAATACGAAGGCTACCTCTACGCCTTGGAGCACGACGCGCTGTTTATCCGCGGCTGGCCCGGCTTTGTGAAGCACTACCGGAATGCGGTCAAGGACACCAGCAAGTTCCGCTACCTGCGCCTGGCCGCCTTGCCCCACTTTGCCGGACAGCGACGGGCCTTTGTCTACGGCGGCTGGAATTTCATGATTCCCCGTTACTCCACCAAGACGGAGGCCGCCGTGACCTTCGCCAAGTACTGTCTGCGCGAGGAAAACCAGAAGCTGCTCTTCGTGGAGGGCGGCTACATCCCCATCAACAAGGCCGTGTACGCGGACAGCGCCTTCATGAGGCAGCATGAGGAGTTGGCCTTCTACCGGGATCTGCTCCGCATGGGGGTGCATCGCCCCTACCTTGTCGACTACACGAAGATCTCCGACATCATCGCCTACTACGCCCATCTGGCCATTCGCAACGATCTCCCTGTGCAAGAAGCGTTGCGGCTGGCCACATCGCACATCAACAGCAAACAGGTGCTCATCAAGTAAGAGGGGTGAACAATGGCAGGCGCTCCCCACCGCTTGCTCGCCAAGGTGCGCAAGTATCACTTCCAGTTGCGTCACCTCACCGTGGCCTTTGCCGTTCTGGTGCTCTTTCAACTCTTCGCGACGGTAGCGCAAAAACGGGCCCTCAAGGGGTTCCTCTACGACACCCAGGAGTGGTACCAACGCGATTTTGCCGAACGCCAGGCGAACTTGACCGCCTCGGCCTTTGAGTTGGTGCTGGAGACGGCGTTGCAGAACCGCCGTCTTGAGGAGGCGAGCGTCAAGAAGATCGTGCAGGCCTTCAACATCATCCTCAGCCAGCAACTCCTCCAGCAGCATGTACAAGAGGTGTGCATTCTTGTTTCTGATGGGCCCCGGGTAGTGCCCATCGATAACGGGCACGTGCTCTTTGAGTACGTAGTCAGCCACAGTGCCCAGCTGCCGCCGGACCGGCCGCACCCCCGGGCGGTGGAACTCTATCAGGAGCTGGCGCCCCAGCTCATCTCCTCGGAGCAGACCCTGAGCCGTGTGGAAGGCGGACAGAACTTTCACGTCTTCGTGCCGCTCGTGCCCAAAGGTGAATACTTCGGCGCTCTGTACATGCTCAGCACCCCGCAGTTCCACTTGGTGAGTGCAGAGATTCTGGCGGGTTACAACGAAACCGGTCTGATCTCCATTGCTCTCATCCTGCTCGGCTTTCTTGCCATGTTCTACATCTCCTCCTACACGGTGCGGGAGAGGGACGAGGCGCAGCAGTTGCTCTTCCAAGAGCGAGAGCGGCAGATCCGCGAGCACATGCACTACCAGAAAGAGGCCCTGTTTGCGAAGCGCATCTACCACACCCATCACAAGGCAGAGAAGGTCATGGGCTTCATCAAAGAGGACTTGGAGCTGCTCTCCCCGGCGAACATCGAGCAAGTGCGCGAGCGGGTGCGCAAGTACGCCAACTTTATCTCCCGGGTCATTTACGACATGAAGTGGTATGAGCCTCCGCTGCACACGGTGCGGAATCCTGCATTCCGCACCTCGGTCAACGATGTGGTGCGCTTTGTGGTGCAGAACATCTTCTTGCGCCTTCCCTCGGGCCAGCAACAGTTTCGCATCGAGCTGGACCTGGACGAGCGCGTGCCGCCGGTGGCGATCAACGAGTTTGTGGTCTGGGAAATCATCGAACCTTTGCTCCAGAATGCCATCGACCACAGTGGCAACGACCATCTGGTCATTCGGGTGAGTTCCACCTATCAGGCCGACCAGCAGCGAACGCTGCTCACCATTGCCGACAACGGCCCAGGCGTGCGCCAGGACCTGCTGGAAACCGACGAACGAGGCGTGCGCCGCCTCTTCTTGGAGAACGTGACCACCAAGAGCAACCAGGGCAATTCCGGCTACGGCTGCTACATCGCCCACGAGCTGTGCACGCAGCGCTGTGGCTGGGCGATAGACGTGGAGAACTTGCCCGAAGGCGGGTGTCAATTCACCATCGTCATACCACACGAGGCAGTAAATGAAACTTCCCACGCACGAGCCGATTAGGGTCCTCCTCATCGAGGACGAGGACTATGACATCAGGCGCATTCAGCGCACCTTGCGCCCGGTAGCCGAGCGCATCCAGATTGTCGACACCGTGTCCAACGGCAAGGCGGCAGTAGAGCTGCTCAGCCAGGGGGGCGACTACGACGTGGTCATCATGGACTACCAGATTGCCGGCGGTCTGAAGGGGGAGGCGCTGGTGAGCAAGCTACGAGAAGTTGACCCCACCGTGCAAATTATCGTCATCACCAAGATGACCACGAACGTGACCGACTTTGACTTTGCCAATCGCCTTTTGGAAGCCGGGGCGATGTGGTACTGCACCAAGTACCCGTACGACATCGAGGAGTTCATCTATCAGCCCACCGACTTTGTGCTGAGCATCTTCAATGCCTACGAGAGGCGCCTGCTGGAGAAGGCGCGGCGCCGGGCCGACAGCCGTCTGCAAAACACCATCCAGGAGATTTTGGACAGGAAGCAGATCGTCGGGGTCTCGCGCGCCATGATGGAGCTGCGCCAGGCCATACGGCGCTATGCAGAGACCGACGCGGTGGTCTTGCTCCGTGGGGAATCGGGCACGGGCAAGGAGCTCATCGCCGCCAACATTCACTACCTCAGTCGCCGGAAGAGCGAGCCCTTCGTGCCAGTCAATTGCGGCAGCCTGCCGGAGCAGCTGATCGAGAGCGAGCTGTTTGGCTACGAAAAGGGTTCTTTCACCGGGGCGACGGCGCGCAAGAAGGGGCTCTTCGAGGTAGCGGACAAGGGCTCCCTCTTTCTGGACGAAATCACCGAGATCCCCTTAGCGGCCCAATCCACCCTGCTGCGCGTGATCCAAGAGGGGGAGATCGACAAGATCGGGCGAACCGGCAGGTACAAAGTGGACGTGCGCATAATTGCCGCCACCAACAAGGACTTGGAGCGACTGGTGCGCGAGGGGCGCTTTCGCGAGGACCTCTACTATCGCCTCAACGTCCTGTCCATCACCGCGCCCCCCTTGCGGGAGCGCCCAGAAGACATCCCCGTGCTCGTCGACTACTACCTGCGGCGGTTCAGCGCCGACATGGGGCGGCCGGTCCCGCAGCTGGAGCAAGCCGCCCTCCAGGCGTTGACGGCCCACAGCTGGCCTGGCAATGTGCGCGAACTGCAGAACGTGTTGCAACGTCTCTTGATCAACGGCGCTCCCGTCATCACCCTCCGCGATGTGCAGGCAGCCTTGGGACTGCACGCCGCCCTGCAGCAAGGCGAACGTGAGGCGCGGCCGTGGTCCTGGGATAGGCAGAACATCATGCCGCTGCGCGAGATGGAGCGGCAATTCCGGCGCGAATACCTGCGGTTCGTGCGCAGTCAGACCACCTCAGACGCGCTGGCCGCCCGGAAATTGGGATTGGCGCCCTCCAACTTCCATCGCCTCTGCAAGGAGCTCGGGTTGAAGTGACATTCTCTTGGAGATAACAACCGTTATCACGGTGATAACTCGCCTGCCTCTCGCTCGCTCCTGGCTGTGCTGTTAATTGCCACATTTTCAACCTCATTTCACCTCCCATTGCCCTGGCCCAAATGTTGTAAACCAGCAGAAGGCGAGAGTTCCCCCGTATGGAGGTCCTGTGCCAAGCGTTCGCCGTTGGACTTTCATGGGCGTGGCAGTGACTCTCTGGCTGGTGTGGTCGGCGCCGGCCAGCTCTTTCCTCCGTCAGAAAGGGCGGGTGATCGTCGACGCCACCGGGCAGGAAGTGCTGCTGCGTGGTTTTGGCCTTGGCGGATGGCTTGTCCCCGAGGGCTACCAGCTGCACATCCCGGGGTTCGGCTCCCCCTCCTTCATTCGCGATCGCATCGCGGAACTGCTTGGGGAGGCGCAAACTGAGGAGTTCTTCCGCCTGTACAGGGCAAACTATGTCACCGAAAAGGACATCGCTCAGATTGCCGCCTGGGGATTCAACTCCGTGCGCCTGCCGTTTCACTACCGCCTGCTATGGGAAAATGACCGGTTTCGCGAGGAAGGTTTTGCACTCCTCGACCAGGTAGTCGCCTGGTGCAGGCAACACGCGCTCTACCTTATTCTGGACATGCACTGCGCGCCCGGGGGGCAGAACAAGGATAACATCAGCGACAGCGACGGCGTCGAGGCGCGCCTCTGGACCGACCCTGCCAACCAGGACCTGACCGTGGCCATCTGGCGGGCCATAGCTGCTCGCTATGCCGACGAGCCGTGGGTCGGGGGATACGACCTTCTCAACGAGCCAGTGCTCCCGGCCGGTCATGCGAGCAGCGAGCTGCGCCTGCTGTACATGCGGCTGGCTCAGGCCATCCGCGAAGTGGACAACAACCACCTGCTGTTCATCGAGGGCAACTGGTACAGCACCGACTTTACCGGGCTGACTCCCCCTTTCGACGGCAACATGGCCTATGCTTTCCACAAGTACTGGAACGAAAACAGCAGGGAGGCGATTCTCCCGTATCTCCGGCTTCGCAGCCAGTACAACGTGCCCTTGTGGCTTGGCGAGACGGGCGAGAACTCCAACGTCTGGCTGCGCGACTGTCTGCGTTTGATGGAAGACGAGGGCATCGGCTGGAGCTGGTGGACGCACAAGAAGGTGGAAACGACTACTTCCCCCTACTCAGCCCCGATTTCGCCGCTCTACCAGCGGGTACTCGACTACTGGGCAGGAGCTGCCAGCAGGCCGTCGCGTGAGTATGCAGCCGTTGCCCTGATGGACATGGCGCGCAGCCTGCACATCGACAGCTGCCGGTTTCGCCCCGACATCCACGATGCGCTCACCAGACCCGACCACGACACGCGGGCTATCCCGTTGCGCGCGCGCACGCTCCCCGGGGCCATCGCCTGCGCGGACTATGACCTGGGGGCACTGGGTGTTGCTTACTACGACCGCGACTACCAGAACACCGGAGGACCGGGGGGCCCGCGCTGGAACAGCGGTGGGGCCTACCGCAACGACGGGGTGGACATCCAACCCTGCAGCGATCCCGGAGGCCCGCCCTACAGTGTGGGATGGGTGGAACCAGGCGAGTGGCTGCGGTATACTGTGACGGTCTTGCTTGCGGGCGACTATGAAGTGAAGGCACGGGTGGCGGCACCCAGTACCGGCGGCGCCTTCGAACTCCTCCTCGATGGCATGCCTATCACCAGCAAGGTGACTGTCCCTGCCACCGGTGGCTGGCAGCAGTGGGCAGACATGGACTGCGGCCGCGCTTCTCTGCCGGCGGGGGAACACGCCGTGGTTCTGAGCGTCGTGGCGGGCGGCTTCAACATTAGCCAGCTGGTTTTCAATTTCTTAGAAAGTGGCGCCGACCACGGAAGCGGCTTTGAGCGCGTCACGGACAAGGTGCGCTGGACGCGCTGCCACCCGAATCCCTTTGCCGAGCGCACCGCAGTCTCTTTTCTCTTGCTCCAGCCGGAACGCGTGGCGCTGCGCATCTTCAATGTCAACGGTGGCCTGGTGACCACAATAGTGGACGGCACGCTGCCGGCAGGTTACACGACCCTGGTCTGGGATGGCACGGGCCCCGGGAATCAGCGACTCGCCTCTGGCTTGTACTTTGGGCAATTGGTGGTCGGCGACGTCGGCCGGTCGACACCTTTGGTGCTACGAAGGTAGAGATGCCATGCCGCCCCACGTGTGCACATGCTGCTCCGCGAGGATTGGTGAGGTGCTCATAGTTCTCTCCCTGGGCGCCGCGCTGGCGACGCCATTGTGCGGCCAGCCAGGGGCAGCAATACGCCATCGCTGTGGCTCCACCTCGCCATACGTAGATCAGGCCGGCAACGTCTGGCACCCTGACCGCCGATACGCCGTAGGGAGTTGGGGCTTCCTGAATCCGGGAGTAGGTGTGGCTTCTACTGCCCATGCCATCGCCAATACCGATGACGACCCGCTTTATCAGACGGAGCGCTACGGTTCCGATATCGCCTACCGCTATGATGGCCTGGACAGTGGCCTCTACTCGGTCACGCTCAAGCTTTGCGAGCTCTACTGGACAACCCGCGGCAGTCGCGTCTTTGACGTCGCCATCAACGACATCCTCTTCTTGGACAACCTGGACATCTTCGCGTTGGTGGGCCACGACGTTGCCTTGGACACCTCCTTTACAGCTTGCTCCGAAGGCGGGAGCATCACCATCACCGTGCCCGCAGTGGATGCCGACTATGCGAAGATGGCCGCCATTGCCATCACCCCGACCATGCGCGACGACCTGCCGCCCCTTCCCCCTGAGGGTGTGGAGTGTTCCCCTGTTCCAGAGGGAATTCGCGTCACGTGGCGGCGCAATTTGGAGACAGATGTCAGAGGCTACCGCCTGTTCCGCGCCTTGGCGCTGACCGGTCCCTACGAAGCCTGCACCTGCGGCCTTATCAAGGCCCCCACGCCCGTGCTATCCCATGTCGACCACGACATCGCACCGGGGGTGACCGGGTACTACTTCGTGAAGGCTGTTGACGCCTCCGGCAACGAAAGCGCGCCTTCCGCAGTGGTGGCAGGCACGCGCGCCCGCGCGCCGCGAAGCATGTGGCCTGTGCCGTCGTGTGCGTGGTCCCGGCCGCTTGGCGACTATCCCCGGGGCGCCACAGGCAGGACGAAGAGGGGCGTGCCGTTGGGTGGCGTGGGTGCGGGCAACTTTATGTTCAATCTGTGCGGCACCTTCGGCCCCTGGGAGTTCAAGACCGGCGTGCACGAAGAAAAGTTCTTGCCGCAAGGGGCCTTCCACCTCTATGAGAAGGTCCCAGGGCAACCAGCGCGCGTGCGCAGCCTCGCCACCGAGGGGCTCTTGCCGGCCTGGTCAGCCCTGAACCGAGGCGAGGGGCGCTACTACGCCCTCTACCCACAGGCGTGGTTCGACTTCTACGGCCAGCGGGTCGACCTATCCTTGAAGCAGTTTACCCCCATCATTCCGCACAACTACCGCGAGACCAGCTTCCCGGTGGGGGTCTTCCAATTCCGGGTAGCCAATCCCGGCGCCGACACCTTGGAACTGGCGCTGATGTTCACCTTCCCCAATGCGGGCTATGCCGATGAGGTGCGCACCGGTCTGCGCACCGCGCTGCGGGCGGAAGAAGAGGTCATCGCGGCGGTGCTCAGCGCCGAAAGCCCGCTCAATACTTCTGTGACCCAAGGAAGCGAATGGTGCATCGCCACCCGGCAAATGCCCGGCTGGACGGTGAGCGTCTGTCCCTCCTGGAACGCCTCAGGAACCGGCGCCGACATCTACGGCGATTTTGCAGACGGCACGCTCAGTGGCGCGCCATTAGATGGCTCCGGTTCTGCCGCAGCAGTAGCAGTGAGCCTGAAGCTGGCGCCCGGAGACGAAGCCACCGTACCCTTCGTGCTTGCGTGGTACTTCCCCCGCGTCCGTTTCGGCGAGGGGACTGAATGGTACCGCCGCTACACGGAGTATTTCGGCACCGATATAGGCCATTCCTTTGCCGTGGCCCGCGAGGCATTGGCAAACGTGGCGCAATGGGAGGCAGAGGTCGACCGCTGGCAGAGACTGATCGTCGACAATCCTCACTACCCGGAATGGCTCAAGCAGGCAGCGCTCAATGAGCTCTACTATGATACGTTCGGCGGGGTCTTTTGGGAGAACGGCTGCATCACCCGCCCTGCCGAGTCGTCCTATGGCACCCTGCCTGCTGACGACCACAAGTACTTTTGCATGGAGTGCCAGGCGTACCCCATGTGCGAGACTTTCGACGTGCGCCACTACGAATGCCGCCACTATCTTGAGCTGTGGCCAGAGATCGAGCGCGATGTGTTGCGCTGGTTTGCCGACTATATCGCCAACGACCCGGAGGGGAAGGCCCCGCACGACGCCGGCATGCCTGCGCAGGACCCCTTCTTCCGCTTCAGCGGTTATGGGGGTGACTGGCAGGACATGCCCAGCAAGTTCATCCAGCAGGTTTATGCCTACTACCGCAAGACGGGGGATCAAGACTTTCTCAACTTCGTGTGGCCGGCCTGCAAAAAGACCTACCGCTACATGAAGACCAAGGACGCCAATGGCAATACCCTTCCTGA
>JACIZP010000124.1 GCA_014359355.1 Calditrichota bacterium
TTTGGGCTGCCGGGCTATTCCGTCCTGACCTCATCAGGAGCACCTTGTGGCTCGGCCCCGGCGACAGGAGGTACGACCTGGTCCAGTGGAAGGCAGTCTCTGGCCTGCCCGCGAGCCTGAGTTGCCGCCCCTGCTTTTCAGGGTGACCGTGCTGGGGTGTGAAGGAGGGGGCACTTTCTTCTTGCATTTTGCATGGATTTGTTTATCTTTCAAGAGTCGTGTAGCTGCGTGGGCCAGGTCCGTTTGGGCTGCGCACGCGGCGGTCGGCGTCCATCGACTTGATGTGATCCTCGGTACCAGACACCCGGCCACGATGGGTCCCCTTAGGGAAGCTGGGCAGTGCTGTCAGGAGACAGCCTTTGGCGCAGGCCGGTTGCCCGTCCAGCGGGGCCGATGAAGAGGCCTGCTATCACTGACGCGCTGGCGAGGTCCGACCCCAAGGAGATGAACGGAGAGCTCTTCGGTGGAGGAGACGGATGAGACTTACTGCTTTCTCATTCCTGCCGGTAATCGTGCACGTAGCCTTGACTGTTTCTGTGGTAGGAGCCGCATGGACGCTCCAAGACTCCCATTGGGAAGACCCCTCGGTGTTTGGTATAAACAAAGAGCCCCCGCACGCGACCGGGGTCCCTTTTGCAACGCAGGAGCAAGCCCTTTCCAGCTCGCGAGGGTCGTCGCCATTGGTGCTGTCGCTGAATGGCCTGTGGCAGTTCCACTGGGTGAGACGGCCGGAGGACCGTCCGCGCGACTTTTATCGGCCGGATTTTGACGCCAGCGCCTGGGACAGCATTCCGGTGCCGAGCAATTGGCAGATGCACGGCTACGACATCCCCATTTACACCAATGTGCGCTACCCTTTTCCTGCCAATCCACCGCATATCCCGCACGACTTTAACCCTGTGGGTTCCTACCGCAGGACCTTCGCTCTTCCTGAGAACTGGGCAGGCCGCCAGGTGTTTGTGGTCTTTGATGGAGTCGAGTCGGCTTTCTACCTATGGGTAAATGGCGTGCTTGTGGGTTACAGCCAGGATAGCCGTACCCCTGCGGAGTTCAACATTACCGGCTTTCTCAAGCCCGGCGAGAACTTGCTTGCCGTGGAGGTCTATCGCTGGTCGGATGGCTCGTATCTCGAGGATCAAGATTTCTGGCGGCTGAGCGGCATATTCCGGGACGTCTATTTAGTGGCACGGCCGATGGTGTACGTGCGGGACTTTTTTGTGCGCACGGAGTTAGATGCTGCCTACCGTGACGCCACCCTGCGGGTGACCGCCAAGGTGCGCAACAATGGGCCAGCAGGGGTCAAGAAGCCGACCTTGGAGGCTGTCCTGCTGGACGGGATCGAGCCGGGGGCGCCGGTGCTTGCCAAAATGACCGCCAGCACCCCCTACTTGGAATCCGGCGCAGAGAGCACCATGCTGCTCAGGGCTGAGCTGGCCAATCCCCGCAAATGGTCCGCAGAAAAGCCCCATCTGTACACGCTGGTCTTGACCCTGAAGGATGCTGAGGGTCAGGTGCTGGAGGTAATCCCGTCTCGTGTCGGCTTCCGCAGCGTCGAAATCAAAGGTGGGCAGCTGCTGGTCAATGGCAAGCCCATCTACATCAAAGGCGTGAACCGGCACGAGCATGACCCCGACACCGGCCACTATGTGACCTTCGAGTCGATGGTGCGTGACATTCTGCTCATGAAGCGCTTCAACATTAACGCCGTGCGCACGTGCCACTATCCGGACGCCCCCGCGTGGTACGACCTCTGCGACTACTACGGCCTCTACGTCATCGATGAGGCCAATGTGGAATCACACGGCATGGGGTACGACCCGGAGCGGACGCTGGCAAACAAGCCGGAGTGGCGCGCGGCCCATCTGGACCGCATCACCCGCATGGTCGAACGCGACAAAAACCACCCTTCGGTCATCGTCTGGTCCTTGGGGAATGAGGCAGGCGACGGCACGACCTTCGAGGAGGCCAGCGATTGGATCCACCAGCGGGATCCTTCGCGGCCGGTGCACTATGAGCGCGCCGGTACGCGCCCTCACACCGACATCGTCTGCCCGATGTACCCGCCCTTGGAGCATCTGGTGCAGTACGGCAGCCAGGACCGCGACCGCCCGCTCATCATGTGCGAGTACGCCCACGCCATGGGCAACGCGGTCGGCAACCTGCAGGAATACTGGGAGGTCATCGAACGGTACCGCAATCTGCAAGGCGGCTGCATCTGGGACTGGGTGGATCAGGGTCTGCGTAAGTATGCCGTGAACGACAGGGGGGAGAAGGTCTGGTTCTGGGCTTATGGCGGCGACTTTGGCGATCAGCCCAACGACGGCAACTTTTGCTGCAACGGCCTGGTGCTGCCTGACCGGCGAACTACTCCAAAGCTGTGGGAGGTGAAGAAGGTCTACCAGAACATTGCCATTGAGCCGGTAGACCTCATGCGTGGTCTCGTGCGCGTGCGGAACAAGTTCTTCTTCACCGACCTGGCCGAATTTGTGGCCACTTGGGTGCTGACTGAGGACGGGAGCGAAATCCAGCGCGGCGTCCTTCCGCCGCTGGCCCTTGCCCCTGGGCAGAGCGCGGCGGTGCGCATCCCCTTCAAGAAGCCCCGCCTCTGTCCGGGCGCGGAATACCACCTCCGCATTGCCTTTCATCTGCGCGCTGCCACTTCCTGGGCTGAACAAGGGCACGAGGTCGCCTGGGAGCAATTCTTCATTCCCTTCCAGACCAAGCCGGCTCCGCGCGTGCAACTTCCGCCAGGGGAGGTACAGGTTGTCGACCAGGACGGTCTTGTCTCGCTGCACGGCAAGGACTTTGTTGCCAGTTTTTCTCGCGCCACCGGCGCATTGGCGTCACTGCGCTACCAAGGAATGGAGGTTTTGGCGCAGGGAGTCGAGGCGCCGGGCCCGCTACTCAATGCCTTTCGTGCGCCAACCGACAACGACAAGTACTTGCGCAAGCCCTGGCTTGCGGCCGGCTTGGACCGCCTTGTGCCGCAGCTCCAGGACTTTGCGGTGGAACGGGTGAGTAGGGGAGAGGTGCTGGTGCGCACCAGGATGGTCTGGACAGGAGCACCAGGCCGAGGGTTTACGCATCTCGCCACCTACCGCGTGCTGGCGAATGGCTGGATCGAGGTCGAAAACAACGTAGAGCCCTTTGGCGAGCTACCCATCCTACCGCGCTTGGGCGTCCGTTTGTTCGTCGACACCGCCTACGAGCGGATGGAGTGGCTCGGCAGGGGACCGCACGAGAACTATCCGGATCGCAAGACCAGCGCCGATGTGGGCCGCTATCGCAGCACAGTGACGGAGCAATACGAGCCGTACGTTCGCCCCCAGGAGACGGGCAACCACGAGGAAGTGCGCTGGCTGGCCCTGACCGATAGCACGGGCCACGGCCTGCTGGTGGTCTGCCCACAGCCTTTGGCCGCGTCTGCCCTGCACTTTACCGCTCATGACCTTGACAGGGCAGAACACATCCACGAGCTCCGCCCGCGGCCTGAGGTTGTGTTGTGCATAGACTACCAGCAGTGCGGCCTCGGCAACGCCAGTTGCGGCCCAGGGGTTCTCGACCAGTATGCGCTCAAGGCTGCGCCTGTTGCCTTCCGCTTCATCCTCCGGCCTTATGAACCGGGTATGGGGGACCTCGCGCAGGTGGCCAGGACGCGCTTGCCTTGATGCACGCGCAGAGCACTGACAGAGGCCTAATGGCCAGGGAACTCCGCGCAGTCGTCTTGGCCGCGGGCAGAGGGACCCGCATGAAATCCGACCTGCCGAAGGTGCTCCATCCGCTCCTCGGCCGACCCATGGTGCAGTACGTGATCGATGCTTGCCGCGCTGCAGGCGTGGAGAAGATCTACTTGGTGGTTGGCTACGGGGCAGAGAGGGTGCGGGAGGCTCTCGGCCCTGGGCTCTGCTATGTCACCCAGGAGCCGCAGCTCGGCACCGGGCATGCGCTGCTGCAGGTGAGCCCACTGCTGGCGGACTACGAAGGCGACCTTCTCGTGCTGGTCGGCGATAGCCCGCTGATTACCCCAGGCCTCCTTCAGAAGCTCGTGGGGCTTCACCAGAAGAGTGGGGCGGCGGCCACGTTCCTCACCGCGGTGTTCGATGAGCCGCCAGCCTATGGCAGGGTGTTGCGCGATGTGCAGGGGAGGGTGGTCCGCATTGTCGAGGAGGTCGACGCCCGGCCCGAGGTGGCGGCAGTCAAAGAGGTCATCACGTCCCATTACTGCTTTCGCGCCGAGGTGGTCCTGCCGCTTCTGGCGAAGATCGACAACCACAATGCCAAGGGCGAGTACTATCTCACCGACATTGTCGGCATCTTGCGCTCGGCAGGGTACCAGGTGGAGGCGCTGCCGGTGGATGATACGCGCCTGGTCTGGGCAGTGAACACGCCGGAGGAGCTGGCGGTGGCGGAGAGGCTTCTCAAAGAACTGCAAGCCGCGGTGCCCCTCGGCACGGAGGGAGATCGATGAGCGCCCGCTCGCTGGTGGTCTCTGCGCCGGGGCGGATCTGCCTTTTTGGCGAACATCAAGATTACTTGGGACTGCCAGTGATTGCCGCGGCCATCGACCGTCGCATCTGGATTAGCGGCCAGAGGAGGGAAGACGCCGATTTCAGCATCGACCTTCCGGACGTCGGCGACCACGAACGGTTTTCTCTTCCTGGGCCCGTGCCCTACAAGAAAAAGCGCGACTATTTGCGCAGCGGCCTCAACGTACTGCTCCGGAAAGGCCTGGCCCTGGAGAGAGGTTACTCATGTCGGGTACATGGGACCATCCCCATCAACTCCGGTACCTCGAGCTCGTCGGCGCTGGTGGTGGCCTGGGTGCTTTTCTTGCTGGCGGCAGCTCAGGATGAGCGCGCTGCAGACCCGATGTTTGTCGCCCGCTGCGCGCACGAGGCGGAGGTGGCGGAATTTCGCGAGCCCGGCGGCATGATGGATCACGTCACGGCGAGCTTCGGCGGTGTGCTGCATATCGAGTTTGCGCCGCAGGTGCGCGCGGAGAGCCTGCCGGCCCGGCTCGGAAGGTTTGTGCTCGGCGACTCGCACGAGCCAAAGGACACCACAGGCTTGTTGGCGCGCGTGCGGGGAGGCTCGGTGACTGCCATGGAAGCCCTGCACAGAGCCAATGCCGCCCTTTCCTACCATTCCGTCTCACTTGCCGATATCGACCGGCATGAGGGGATGCTCACCCCCGAGCAGACTCAGCTCCTGCGCGCCCGGATTGGCGTGCGCGATCTGACAGAACAGGCGCGCCTCTTGCTTCGGCAGAAAGAGATCGACCACCGCCGCCTGGGTGCGTTGCTCACCGCTCACCACCGGCAGCTTGGCGAAGGGCTGCGCATCTCCACGCCAAAGATCGAGCGCATGATCGCCGCCGCACTGGCCGCCGGAGCGTTTGGGGCGAAGATCAATGGCTCCGGGGGCGGTGGCTGCATGTTTGCCTACGCCCCAGAACACAGCGAAGAGGTGGCCGAGGCCATCACTGCCGCGGGTGGCACGCCCCACCTCATCTCGGTCGCCCAGGGAGCCAGGGTGGAGGAGCTGATCTTGTGAGGCACCACAACTGAGTGGAGAAGGAGAACTATGGCAAGACGAGTGGCATATGTCGTGTGGGCGGCTCTGCTTCTGTCCTGCGTTGCGGCCTGGGCAAGGGACGCCTCCGCAGGGGGGAGCATTGGGAAGGAAGA
This sequence comes from Calditrichota bacterium, assembly GCA_014359355.1. Classification (NCBI taxonomy): domain Bacteria; kingdom Pseudomonadati; phylum Calditrichota; species Calditrichota bacterium. The sequence goes on from JACIZP010000124.1 coordinate 5,688, forward strand.
CCGCATCGTCGTCTTGGAGAACAACTGCGTGGTCTGCTCATTGCGAGTGGAGAATGGGCAGCTCGTCGCCGAAACGTTGGCAGGGCAGCCTGGGTGGCTCAAGGCGTATGGGAGCTGCACCGTCCGCGTTGCCGCCGATGGTGACTTTGCCCTGGAACTTTTCTGGACAGATTGGTCAGCTCCGGGCAAGAAAGACAACGCCGACAACGAGTTGACCGTCGCGGCACGGGACCTGCAACTGTTGTCCGTGACGAGCGACGACCCTGCAAGTGGCAGCAAGCAGACGCATTTGCTGTTCCAGCACCGCCAAGCCTCCCTGCAGGTGATGCTCACCTATGAGCTGCCGGCAGACCGCCCGTACGTCAGGCGGCGTGTCGCAGTGTGTGACCCGAAACGCCACCGGCACTTTCTCCAGTCGGTATGGCCGCGCCGCGGCACTATCGAAGGGCCGCTGGCGCTTATGAAAAGCGGCGGTTTTGGACAGCCGGCCGCCGTACGCATCCAGGATGGCGCGGTGTTCTGGGGCGTGGAGTATCCTGCGGCCACGACCTTGTTGAATCCGGAGCCGACGGGCTCAGCTTTTCTGAGCTGCGGGCACGAGGCAGGGGAGGTGGTGGACAGCCTGTGGGTCGCGAGCGAGTGGGTGGTGACTGGTCTTTGCCCAACACCGCACGCCAAGCTCTGGTTCTCCCGGTACGTGGACGACATGCGCGTCGCGCCACTGCGCCCCTACCTGCTCTACAACTCCTGGTACGACGTGCGCGCCCCGGAGTACACCGAGCGGCCAGAGGATGTGATGAACGAAGCCAACGTGCTGCGCATCATCAAGGACTTTCAGCGCGAGATGTGGCAGAAGCGGGGCATCCGCCTGGACGCCTTCGTGCTGGACGATGGCTGGGACGTGTACAAGAGCGACTGGGTGTTGCGCCCGCAGGAGTTTCCCCGTGGTCTACGACCTTTGAGCCAAGCCCTGGATACGATGGGCACGCAGCTGGGCATCTGGCTGGGGCCCATCGGCGGCTATTCGCACAGAGAGTGGCGCGTCGGCTGGATGAAAGAGCAGGGCTACGAGACCGTGGGCGACCAGATGTGCATCGCCGGCTCAAAGTACCACGCTTTGCTGAAAAAACGGGTGGTGGATTTCGTCAAAGAGCAGGGCGTGGGCTACTTCAAGTGGGATGGCATCCAGTTCTCCTGCAGTGAGCCGGGGCATGGGCATCCCCTGGGCGTGTATTCGCGGCGCGCCGTCATGCAGGCGGTGATTGACCTTTGCCAGTCGGTGCGCGCTGCCCGTCCAGACGTCTTTCTCAACATCACCTCCGGCACTTGGCTCAGCCCCTGGTGGCTCAAGTACGCCAACACCATCTGGATGCAAGGCGCTGATTATGGCTATGCCGATGTGCCTTCCATCAGCCGCCGCGATGCCGCCATGACCTATCGTGACCATGTCCTGTTCGAGGACTATGGCATCAACGACTTTTGGTTCCCCATTGCCAACCTGATGACCCATGGCATCATCAAGGGAAATCTGCAGAAACTTGGGGGTGAGGAGGAGCCGCTGGACAAGTTCACCAACAACGCCCTCCTCTACTTTGCCCGAGGGGTGACGATGTGGGAGCTGTACATTTCGCCTAACCTTCTCAGTGAAGGCGAATGGGAGGCCCTGGCCAAATCCATCGCCTGGGCGCGCGACCGCTTTGACCTGCTGACGCACACGGCCATGATCGGCGGCCACCCAGGCAAGCGCGAGCCCTACGGCTATGTGCACTTTGTCGGCAAGCGTGGCATCGTTGCGGTGCGCAACCCGTTCATCGAGCCAAAGGAGATCGCCATCCCACTCGACCCTGGATTGGGCCTAGACGACAAGGCAGCGTCGCTGGTGGTGGAGCGCGTCTACCCCACGCGCTACCTCTTGCCGCAGCTCTACGCCGCCGGCGCCGAAGTGTCGGTGCCTCTCCAGGGATACGAGACGGCGATTTTTGAAATCTACCCGCTCGCCGAAGCGCCCGAGCCGCTGCTCGCCGGAGTGACGTTCGAAGAAGTGGAGACGGCGTCCGGCTTCCGCCATTTGCGCCTGCTTGGTGAGGCACAACAGCCGCGCCTGTTGAACCCCGAGCTGGTGGCACCGGAATCGCTGGCAGAGGTTCTCGGCCAGGTTGCTGCCCTTTCCACTTCCGGGGGCCAGGAGAATCTTCCTGTCGGCCAGGTGAGCACAAGAGGCGGCAGAGGTGAGCTGGAGGTGGCCGTCCAGATTCCCAAAGGGCTGGCAAAAGCGGAGCTGGCCGTCCTCTTTGAAGGTGAGCCCAAGGTGGAACAGAGCCAGGCCTCTTTGCGCGTAAGCGCAGACGGCCGGGAGGTTGAGCCATCCACCGAAGGAGATCTGCGCAACTGGCTGTGGGCGAAGCTAAAGTTGCCCGAAGGTGACCACAAGGTGACCTTCCGGGTGGTCGGTGGCGAGACGAAATGGCGAGGGACTGCTGCGGCGTGGCTGGTCTGTTGGGTGCGCCCCCCGACGCGGGAATTGGCTATACCGTTGAAACAGCCGCGCGATGTGCAACGTTTGCTCCCCCCGCGCCCCTGGCCCTCAGGAGTGGTCGAACGGGTGGTGAAGGTGGGCGAAGTCAAGCTTCCATGAGAGACCCGGCGCCGCCAGTGGGTCAAGACGGGCATTCCCAAGAGGCCTCAAACAGGAGGAACTTCATGAAATGGCTAATGATCGTGGTGAGTCTGTGCCTACTGGGTGCAGCGGCTGGTGCTGCACCGGACTCCGGTGGGCGCTGGATCCACCCGCGCTGCGACACTCTCAATCTGCCCAAGCGAGGCCCCTTTGTGCTCATGGCAGATGGCGCCTTGGGCACCTTAGACGAGCGGGGCTTTTCCTTGAGCCATGATGGCGGCAAGACCTGGTCTGAGCCGTCGCCCGTGTGCGAAGGTATCTACCCGGCCGAGCCCGCGTCCTTCTACCTGTTGCGCACGAAGAGCAACGTCCTGGTCGTCGTGTTCCTGAACTTTGAGGGACGCAAGTTCAGTTGGGACAGTGAGCGGAACGAACCTGGCGACTGCAAGCTGGAAGTCTGGGCCGTGCGCAGCCTGGACGGCGGCAAGACCTGGATCGACAAGCAGCGTCTCTTGGACGGCTACAACGCCAATTTCTTCGGCCTAATTCAGACCAGTTCGGGCAGAATCGTGGTCCCTTTGCAGCACCTCGTGTCTGACCCAGGACGGCTGGTGAGTTGCTCCTTTTGGTCGGATGACGACGGCCACACCTGGCAGCGCAGCAACTGGATCGACTTGGGCGGACATGGCCACCACGACGGGGCCTTCGAGCCCACGGTGGCCGAACTTCCCGATGGGCGGCTGCTCATGCTGCTGCGCACCAACTTGGACCGTTTCTGGCAGGCCGTCTCTGAGGACACCGGCCGCTACTGGCGGACCATCCAACCCTCGATCATCGACGCCAGCAGCGCCCCAGGGCACCTTGTGCGCCTGCAAAGCGGCCGCTTCGTGTTGGTCTGGAACAGGCTCAATCCGGAGGGGCGGACCTGGCCTAAGACCATGCCCACGCCGTTCCACACCGAATTCCCCGCCTCCTGGCACCGGGAGGAGTTGAGCATAGCCTTTTCCGAAGACGGCCTCCACTGGGGTGAGCCAGTGGTCATCGCCCGCCAAATTGGCGGACAGCTCAGCTACCCCTACGTCTTCGAACCATCGCCAGGGGAAATCTGGGTGATGGTGGGTTTTGCCCTGAAGAAGCCCTGGCAGGACCCCTGGCCATTACAGCTGCGCCTGCGAGAAAAGGATTTCGTCAGACAGTAGAAGCTCACGGACACGGAGACAGTGCATGGACCTCTACGCGACCAACTTTTCCACGGTGGACTGGGTGATTTTGCTGACGTACGTCTGTATCCCAGTGGTCATTGGCGTGCTGGTGCGCAAGTACGTGCGCGGCATCGGGGACTTTATCGTGGCCGGCCGCTCGTTGCGGCTGTGGCTGGCCATCGCCACCATGAGCGGCACGGAAATCGGCCTGGTCACGGTGATGTACAACGCTGAGCTGGGCTTCAAGCACGGCTTTTCCGCGTTTCACATTGCCGTCTTAGAGTTCTCCTGCATCCTGGCTATCGGCCTGACCGGGTTCATCGTCTATCGGCTGCGCAAGATGGAGGTGATGACCATACCCGAGTTTTACGGAAAACGGTTTGGACCGAACGTGCGCGTTCTCGGCGCCATCATCCTCGCCCTGGGCGGGATCCTCAATACCGGCCTCTTTCTCAAGGCATCGGCGCGCTTCATGGTGGGCGTAGCTGGCTTCAGCGATCCGGCCGGGCTGAAGATCATGATGACGGTGATGCTGCTCATGGTGTTGGTCTACACGGTGCTTGGCGGCATGGTGTCGGTGGTCATCAACGACTTTGTGCAATTCATCGTCCTTTCGCTGGGCATGCTCCTGGGCACTTACTACGTCTTCCAGACTGTGGGTTGGCGCACCCTGTTCCAGGCGCCGGTAGGGGTCAACGCCGATGCCTGGTTCAATCCTCTGCACGAGGGTTCGGGGTTCGGGCCGTTGTACGTTGGTTTCATGATGGTGCAGCTCTTGGCTGCTGGTGCCCTGTGGCAAACAGGGACGCAGCGCGCCTTGGCGGCCAAGTCGCCACGCGTCGCCAGGCAGCTCTATGCGTGTAGCTCCATCTCGTATGCGGCACGGCGCATCATCCCGATGCTGTGGGGAATCGGGGCAGTTGTCTTCATGTCCAATGTGCCCGGCTTCCTCAGCGCCTTCCAGGGGCCGCAGGCGTTAAGCAGTGAGTTAGGCATGCCCCTGTTCATCGCCAAGATCGTGCCGAGCGGTCTATTGGGTTTGCTCAGCGCGGGGATGTTCGCCGCCTTCATGTCGACGCAGGACAGCTACCTGCTGAGCTGGAGCGCGGTCATCACCCAGGACATCATTGCTCCGTTGCGCAAGCGGGAGCTTTCCGAGCGGGCGCGGCTGCTCATCACCCGCGTCTGCATCGTCGCAGTGGGCATCTTTCTGCTGGTCTGGGGGCTCTGGTTTGAGGCCCCGGTGTCGTTGTGGAACTACATGGCGATTACGGGCACCATCTACTTGGCAGGGGCCTTTACGGTGATCGGCGCCGGCTTGTACTGGAAGCGCGCCAGCACAACAGGCGCCTACCTGGCCTTGTGTGCCGGAGTGGTGGCAGTGTTGGGCATCGGACCGTGGACCAAGGGGGCACATGTGCCCTGGTATCTGAGCGACAGGTTCTTTGGCCTATTAGCGTTTGTCTTGGCCTTGGTGGGCATGGTAGTGGGTTCGCTGCTCTTCCCGGACCGGACAAGGGAGGATCGCGCATGAGCTGGGTACTGCTCTGGAAGGTGGTGGTCGTGCTCACGCTCGCCGCATTCGCCGCACTGGCCGCTTTAGTGCTGGTGGGCGGCGTGGGCAATATTGCGCAGATGCTCAAAGACCTCCGCGCACCCGATCGGGGGGCCTAGGGCATAGACCTGACCCACCGTAAGAGCCCTGCCCGTAGGGGAAGAGGCAGCCCTGCTTCGTCCTCTCCCCCGGTACGTTCTCCCCGCGGGCGTCGAGAAGGCCGGGCTGTGGGGCCCGCGGACTGCTACTGCTTGGCCGGAAGAAATTCGGCCACGTTGGCTTTGGTGATGCGCGCCGTGGGCAGAGTGATCCGCTTGGGTACCTTTTCGCCCCTCAGCACTTTCAGGGCGACGCGTAGCCCCTCTTCGCCTGGCGTGGGATAGAGGAAGGTGCCGGCCAAGATCCCTTCTGCTACCCACTTACACCCTTCCCCGGGGATGCCATCGATGCCGATGAACTTGATGTCCTTGGCGCGGCCGGCATCCTGAGCCGCAAGATACGCCCCGAAGGCCATGGGGTCGTTGTGTGCGTAGACCAAGTCGATTTTCGGATGTGCCTTCAGCGCGGTCTCCATGATGTTGTAGGCCTTATCCTGCTTCCAATCGCCGTCCTGACGGCCGACTACCGTCTTGATACCCGGCTCGTTGTCGATGACGTGCTGAAAGCCGGCGTGCCGCTCCTGGGCAGGGGTGGAGCCCATGCCGCCCCAGATCTCCACGATGTTCCCTTTGGCCCTTCCCTTACCGCCGAGCAGCTCCACAGCGTACTGGCCGGCCGCGCGCCCGATCTCCATGTTGTCCGCGCCGATGAAGCAGGTGTACTTGTCGGTGTTCACCCCACGGTCCAGCACGATGACCGGAATACCGGCGTCATAGGCTTGTGCCACCACGTCCGTGAGACCAGCCGACTCCTTTGGCGAGATGAGGATGGCATCCACCCGTTGGCGGATGAAGTTTTCTACTTGCGCCACTTGATTGGCCGTCTTGTCCTGCGCATCGGCAATGATGAGCTTGACCTCCGGGTGCTTGGCGGCTTCTGCGCGCAGGCGAGCGTTGAACAACACCCGCCAGGGTTCGGTGGTTGTGCACTGCGAGAAGGCAATCACCCACTTGGTCTCGCTCTTTTTCTTCCCACATCCGGTTACCATCAGAGAAGCCAGCACCATCGCAGTGACAAGCCTCAGCATGCAGAACGACCTGTGCATCACCATTCCTCCTGGTCTGAGAAAGGTCTTGCCATCCTTCGTGGCTATCAGCGCCCTGCACCGTGCGGCAGTGAGCGTCGCAGGCGACGCAGCCAGTCGCCAAAGCGTCCTTCCTGCAGCAACACCGCCGCAACGATAATCACTCCCTTGAACACCAACTGCACGTTATAGTCCACATTGCGCAGCTGGAGAATGTTGTTCAGCAGGCCAAAGATGAACACGCCCACCAGCGTGCCGATGACCGAGCCACGGCCGCCCATTAGGCTGGTGCCGCCGATGACCACTGCAGCGATGGCGTCCAGCTCCATGCCTGTGCCAGCGTCAGGCTTGCCTTGCCGGTACTGCGCGCAGTAGAGCACACCGGTGAGGCCGGCCAAGAAGCCCGAGACCGCGTAGGTGGCCGTCTTGATAGCCGCCACGTTGATGCCGGACAGGCGGGCGGCTTCCTCGTTGCCGCCGATGGCGTAGACGTAGCGCCCAAAGCGCAGTTTCTTCAGTACAAAATGGCTCACGGCGACGCAGGCCAAGAAGATGAGCCCCGGTACCGGGACGACACCGCCCAGTCGCGCCCGCAGGAGCTGGAATGCAGGGGTCGCCCCCTCTGGGCCAATGTAGACCTGGTACACGGAGTGGTCCTTGCCGGCGATGAGCCGTGCCGAGCCAAGCGCGGCTATCATCATCGCCAAGGTGACGATAAACGGCTGCAGGCGTCCCTTGGCGATGAGCAGGCCGTTGAGCGTCCCCATCAGCAGCGTCACGCAGGGCACCGCCACCAGCACTCCGAGCACCGAAAACCCAGTCTCCGACTGGGGGGCAAGCCAGGCCCAGCTGAGCACGGCAGCCAATGCGCCGGCGCCTAAAGCCAAGAGCAAGGCGAGTTTGCCGCGCGCGCGACTCTCCATGATGCTTGACGGACGTTATCTTGCCACAAGCATAGCGCAACTCGGGGTCGGGCGGGTAACC
>JACIZP010000125.1 GCA_014359355.1 Calditrichota bacterium
TAGTTCCGCGGACTGGCGGAGCGCAAGCCGGCCGGCAGCATTGATAGCCTGGCCGCCGATCGCCGCGCACACCTGAGAGGCCAACTCCCGGTCCTCGGGTCCGCCGATGACCACGACAGCGGCCCCCAGCTGACGAACGGCCAGCCTCCCCACCTGCGCGAACCCCTCGGGAGTCCAGCGCTTGGTGGGCCAGATCGAACCCGGGGCCAAGCCGAGCAGAGGACGCTTGCCGGGGGCGCCGCCCAGCACTTCATTGACCCTCTCGTGGTCGCGGGTGTCCGGAAAGACCTCGGGCTGCAGACCGTCTGCAGCGCCGCCGATAGCTTGGAGCAGGGCAAGGTTGCGCTCTACTTCGTGCTGGGTGCGTTGGTAGGCGACGCGGTGGGTGTAAAGGAACGCGCCAGGGGCGGTCGCAAATCCCACGCGCAGTCGGATGCCGGCGGCCCATGCCAGAAGTGCAGTGCGCAGCGAGCGGTGCGGCAGCAAGGCAAGTTCGAAGTGTTGCTGCCGGAGGCTGCGCGCAAGGCGGAACAGCGCAGCAACGCCGGCCTGCTTTCCCCTCTTGTCGTAGACGATCAGCTGGTCCAGGTAGGGGTTGTTCTCCAGCAGGTTGGCGGCGTTGGGCGTGGCCAAAAACGCGAGCCGGCAGCCGGGCATGCTCTTCTTCGCTGCCCGGACCAAGGGGGTGCTCAGCACAATGTCCCCTGGAAAAGCGGTGTGGACGATGAGCGCCGACTTGCAAGAAAGTGGGGTGGACAAAACGCCGCCCATTGCAGCTACTCGAGGCGTATGCCGCCGGGCAGTGTCTTCCAGCGGCGGTGCATCCAGAACCAATGGTCTGGGTACTCACGCACGTACTTTTCCAGGAGCGAGGTGTAGGCCTGGGTGGCACGCTGGATGTTGTCCTCGCTCAGCTCAGCCTCTCCACCCGGAGTAGCCAGGTCCAGATAAACCCGATGATGTGTGTTCCTCCACCTGACCGCCGAGCCGAAGAGGATGGGTGCCCCGGTCTTCAGCGAGAAGACGGCAGGCCCCTTGGGCGTCGATGCCGGGCGCCCAAAGAAGGTAACAAAAACCCCATTCTTGCCGGCATCTTGGTCCGAAAGGAGCGCCACGAATTTGCCTTCTCTGAGCGCTTTGACGACGCCACGGACCGCCGCCCCCATGTGGATGATCTCCACGCCCATGCGCTGGCGGTAGCGGTTCATCAGGTCATCGATGCGCTTGTTGTGCTGCTCACCAACCAGAAACGCCTCGGCATAGCCCAGAGCGCGTATCGCAGCGCCCATGATCTCCCAGTTGCCAAAGTGCCCACCTACGAGCACCACGCCCTTCCCTTTGCTTCGTGCCCATTCTAACAGCGACGGGTCGGGGAAGTGCACGAGTTCAAGCACCTTTTGCGGCGTGAGGTCGGGAAAGCGAATGTACTCGATGGTCATTTTGACAAAGTTCTGGTACGCGCGATGGGCGATCTGCGTGAGCTCGTTCTGGTCTTTTTCCGGAAAGGCATGTCGCAGGTTGTCCATTGTCACCCGTCGCCTGACCTTGAGCACCCTAAACGTGAAGGTGCCCACCCAGTCCCCGATGCGTAGGGAGGTCGCCCAGGGCATCAGCCGCACGAAAATGGCCATGACTGCCATCAGCCAGTATTCAACGAGGTGTCGAATGCGCAGAGTCACGCTTCAGTGATTCTCCCACGGTTGTTCAGTGTCGCTGTTTTTTGCATCTTCCTCAGCCCAGGTGCGGGCGATTTTTCGCGTGCGGGCACGCACCGCAAGGAATGCCCCGACCGCCAACAAGAGGATTAGCACCCACAGGTACCAATCGGCCTCCGCGAGGAAGGTCCAGCGGTAGCGGTGGCGCAGATACTTGCGCCACTCCTGCTCGAACTCCCAGGAGTCCTTGCCGATGGCACTTTCAAAGGCGGCGTCCAGGTCCAAGCCTTGGCCAATTCCGGCGAGCAACGTGCGCACGGCCTGCAGGCCATAAGTCTGGCGCAAGTATTGAACGGCCAGAAAACTCTCCTGATAAGCCAACCTCGCTTTGTGCTCAGGGTAGCTGTTCAGCTCCTGCACATCCTCGAGGCCCAGCAGGGAGTTGGTGAGCAGAGCCTTGGAGACCTGCGACGGCGACGTCCACTGCTGTTCGCGGGAGTAGTGGATGGCCAGGCCTTCGGTGAGCCAACGCGGCAGCTCCTGGTAGTTGCTGGCCACCGCCACGAGTGCGTGTGCCATCTCGTGGACTATGGTCTGGTCGAGCTCTCCTCCACTCGGGCCCCAGCGCGGGGAGGGCAGGTACACGGTGGGGCCGTGCGCCTCCAAGGTCATCGCGCCGACTGCCCAGCGCGGCAGGCGTCCTTCGGTCAGAGCAGCAAGCTCCTTGGCGGAGGGAGCCAGCACTACGTGGACGCGCGGCGCCCCCTCTGGGGCCAGGTCCTGAGCGATGGTCGCACAAGCAAGCTCCGCCTGTCTCAATACCAGTTCTGCGTTTCGTTCGTCGGCGGCGACAAAGTGCACCACCACGCCTGCACCCGGGAGCACGAACCACTCTGGCTTCTGTCCGGCAAACGCGCCATAGGCAGCGACAAGAAACAGCCCCACGCGGAACAGACCCTGGATTAGGTGGAAACGCACTCCTTCTCCCTGCGTGCTGCCCACGGTCTGTGGTCGCTCTTAGACTCCTGGCCCCGACTTCAGATACTCTTGCACCAGGGCGGCCATCACGTCGAGCTGTCCCTTGAGTTTGCGCCGCGCGCATTCGCGATGCTGTCGAATGCAATGGCTGGCCTTGCACGCGAAGGACGGCTCGGTGCAACCCTGCTCCTTCTGGTAGATTGCCGATGGCACCATGCGGCGCGTGATCTCCTGGTGCGAAAAGGCTTTCCCCTTGGCCTTGATGCCGAACTCCACAGTCGTATCCCACACGAACCGCTGGAGGGCTACCACCTGGTGGTCGTCGAGTTGATCCACCAGTGGGCTAAGGGCGCGTCCATTGAAAAGCAGGTGGAGGGCGAGCAGCTTTATTCCCTCAGGCAGCGAGTTGTTGTTCTTCATTTCCGACAATAGCTTGCCTTGCTGGTCCGCTTCACAAGTCGGGGACACGGTCCAGAAGCATGTCAAGAAGCGTCGTGTACACGGTGCGAATGGATGCTACGTCGTGGGACCGGAAGAACAGGAACCTGGTTGCAGCAGAGAGTCTGATGCCTCCCGCGCAAAAATGGGACGGAACCGGGGGAGCGCCGTTGCCGGCATCGGCAGCAACAAGGATAGGGACTTGCCAGCCATCGCGGAAAAAGTCCAATAGCCGCTGTGCCTGCTCTAAAGAGGGGCGTTCGCGCCACTGATAGGCCACCACTATTCCGAGCACCCGCGACAGCAGCAGGTCCCAACGGTAGTTCTCAGGATCCGCCGATATTTGTACGCCGTAGACGTGCAAGGTCAAATTGTCGCTCACGGGCAGCCGGCCAAAGTGGAGCGTGCTGCTGGCGTGATGCACATCCGCGCAGACCGCGCGCACCAGCTTCTCAGCATCGAGGTCCTTGGGGGTTACCAGTGCTATTTCGCCGTACCTCATTCTGCCTTATCCTGTGGGACACTCGGCTTCATGGCTGTTATGCCAAGCGGGCGCGCGCCACCAGCAACTCGGCTCGTGTGAGCCGATGCCCCGCAATGTGGTTGGTTGCGGGCGACGACTCTGGGTACGGTACGGTGCCGCTCCCAAAGAGTTCCGCTACTGCTGCCAGGGGCGACCTAAAGGCGACGCCGTGTGCATGCGGCAAGAGAGGAGGGTGGCTGGTGGAGAGTTCCGCCTCATCTTGGTCGCAGGCGCGCAACAACCCTTTCTCCCAGAGGCCGCGAAGGCGTCGTGCGAGCGTCAATGGGTCCTCGGGGCTCTCGTCCAGGACTGTAGCGATGGCGCATGGCGGGGAGAAGCGTGCCAGCAAAGCCCGGCTCGGTTCGTCCAGCTCCGAATCGGCAGAAGCTGGAATGCTCTGCACTGGCACGTGCAGAGAGGGAAGGCCTGCGAGGGCGTCGTTCCACTCTTCTGCGCGGGCCAAGGCCATGGCCAGAAGCTCCCTTGTAGGCGTGAGCACGCGCTGAGCGCGTTCCACTGTCGTAAAGTCTGCCAGAAAGGTGCCCTCCTTCCACAGCAGCAGCGCAGCCAGCGCTGCCTCGCCGAGTCGCTGGCCCAAGGTGGCGTCGACGACCTCGCCGTTGCGCACGTAGATGGCCCCTCGTTGACCATCTTTGCGCAGATGCAGCACGCCGGAACGGCCAGCGGCGTGAAAGATCTCCAGAAGGTCGACCGGCGACATCTCTGCAAGCGAACCAGAAAAGCCTTTCTCCATATCCTCCGGGCCAGGCAGGGGAGTGGCAGCGTGTATTTCGTTCAGCAGCACCTCCAGCCGGGCCACGACCTCCTGGGCTATGTAGGGCTTGGGGACGAACTCGTCCGGCCCCAACTCGATGATGCGGACGCGGTCGTCGAGGAGCCTTTGCTCAGCAATGATAATTACTGGGACCGTTTGGGTGCGCTCGTCATTCCGCAGATGGCGGAGCAGTTCTTCGCCGCTCATCTTGGGGAGTTGCAGCCCGGTGATCACTGCGTCCGGCACCTCCCGGGCGCAGAGCTGGAGAACTTTTTCGGCGCTGTCCACCTGGCCCACGCGGCAGCCACGCTGCAGCAGGAGGGCTTTGAGGGGCTGCATTGCCTGGGGATCCTGGTCGACGAGAAGTATTTTCTTTCGCTCCAGCACCATGCGCGCTGCCCTAGTTGCTCCCTACATGCTCCTGCGCGGCGACTTTCGCGCTGACTTTGCGCGTCTTTCCCAGTGCCAAGAGCGGAGCGACCAGCTTCTCCACAGACTCCCTATCTGTGGGGTCACAGAAGAAGAGAGGGTCTGTGGGTGCCAGGCCAAGGCGGCGACGCACAGCTTCAACGTCAGGCGGAGCCGCGCCCACGTTGGTGACCGCCACTACCGAGGGCAGAGGTGCAAGGGTACGTCGCAGCGAGGAGATGAGGTACGCGTAGTAGTCGTAGTGCTCGCTCTGAGAGCCGTCCACTACGATCACGCATCCGGAAAGTTCGAATGCTACAATCCTCGACAGGGCGCCGAAGCGTGGGTCTGGCTCGAGGCCGAAGACCTCCAACCGCACACCATTGCTCAGCAGTGCCGTGCCTCGATCCAGCGAGATGTCACCAAAGCTTCGCAAGGTGCGCACGCGGAAGTTGCCCTCGGTGAGGGTGCGCACGATTTGCCGCCTGCCAGCGCGGACGCTACCGATGAATATGATGCCCTGTCGCGCAGCAATGGGGCGTGGTGTTGGTGGTGGTGTGGTCTTTTCTACCGGAGGCGGGGCTACCTGCTCCTCGGGTTCCCTGGCGATGGGTCCGGTGGCGGTGGGTGCCAGAGGAGTCTCGGCGCCGGCCTGGGGTCGCTCCTCTTCCGGTAGCAGAGCGAGCTTGGGTTCCCGCAGGGCAATTGGCCCAAAGGGTTCGGCCGTTTCTTCTGCCTCGGGCTCTGGCTGGTCAACACGCCGCAAAAAGCCCTGTCGGTACAGCTTGACGATGCGTTGCAACGCAGTGGGCAAGTCGTAGCCGCAGTCATCTATCACCGCGTTGAGGGGGCGCTGGCCGTCGAACAGGGAGATGAACTTTTGCATCTCAGGGCTTGGCTCACGGCGCGCCAGGATCTGTCGGAAGTTCTCGGTAGGCACCATGACGGCGTCCAGGCCCGGCAACTGCTTCTCCAGCGACTGGATTTCCTCCAAGCGCCTTGCTCCTTCCAGCAGGAGTCCTAATGTGCTCAGCGGCATGCCGTCGGCGGCGTCAGTTTCTTCATAGGAGACGGAAAAGCGACCACGACGCCAGGTGAGCATGTCGAAGAGGGCATTCTCCTGCTTAGTCTTGCTGGTCATGGCGCTTACGACGGCGCCGCGCCGGAGAACGACTTGTCCTGTGAGGCCAGAGGGGCTAGTTAAACGGATCGTGGCGGTTGTGCCCTCGTGGCCCATTTGCAGGAGCAGGTCGAACAACGGCAGGTCTTCCAGGCGGCCGCTGGGACCGCGTTGCACAGCCGTGCTCCGGCGCCGCCGCAGTCGCGCCAGTACCATCTCCACGCGCGCTACCACCTCTCTGACGTGCATGGGCTTGGCCAAAAAGTCCTTCGCCCCTAAGTTCAGCGCGCGGATCTTGGTCTCGGCGTCCCCCGCCTTGCTCAGGAAGATGACAGGTGTGTGCGCAGTGCGCGGATCGCTCTCGATGCGGTCCAACAGCTCCGCCCCGTCTGCATCCGGAAAGACGAATTCCGAGAGCACGAGGTCCGGCTGCACCTCGGGGATCTTGGTAACCGCCTCACCGATGTTGCTGCACGTAAAGACTTGGTAGCCGACCGCAGAGAGGTGTTCGCGCAGGATGCGTACGTTCTCCGCATGCGGGTCAACGAGCAGCAACTTTGTCCTATCGTCTCCAGTGGTCGGCATGAAGGGGTGAACCCTAGGTGCACGTGTGCCATTTTGGAGCTCAAATATAACAAAGATTCCCCCACTTGTCAAGCTTTTTCAGGGCAAGGTTTGGGAAGAGGCCAAGGCGAGGCTCACTGACCAGGCGCCCTCTCGGCGCGGAGGGCACTGGTGATCATGTCGATCCGCGAGAGGCTGCCGCTCCGCGGGGAGGCAAGCGGCTGCAGGCAGACTTCCTGTGCTTCAAGGTCGGAGATTTGGACTTGGTCCACGACCGCCATCCCGTAGCGGCTCAAGGTGCTGCTCTTACCCAGACCGGGGAAGCAAATCGTGGCGCAGGCACGGCCATCGTCGGGTGCCCATAGGAAAAGCAGGAGCTGAGAGGCATGTTCGGTCTTCAGCGCATAGAGGCCTGCATCACCACCTGCCAGCACTCGTGCAGCAAAGTCCTTCACTGCATCCTCAAGTGCCTCCCCTGGGATGCGGCCCACTTGTTCACAGCGGAACACGCGCCCGCCGTCAGCTTGGGTGGCTACGGGACGCAGGGCAAAGTGGGCGACCTCTTTCACGTCGAGCGTGCGGTGGAAAACATAGTCGAGCACGCAGGCGGACACAGGTGCCGACAAGCTGGAGAGCAATAGGTCGTAAAAGCGGGAGAGCTCACGTGCGATGGCGCGACACCGTGGACAAGCGTCGATGTGGCTGCGTAGCCCATCAGGGCGGGCGGCCGCGGGAGAATCAGTCAAGACCAGAAGTTCGATTTCGGCTTCCGTGGGACACCGGCCATGCGCCGGTTTTCGGCGAGGTTGCCTCATAGTGGTCGGCTTTGTACGTTCTCGTTGACGGCCCTCACGCGGGCCTCAGGTATCTCCTGCTCCAATCGACCGTGCTGTCGTACTATACATGCAAGCCTCCATTTCTACGTAAAATCACAGGAGCACGCGCAGCTGCTGACGGAACTCCTTCTTTGCCACTTTGGCCAGGTACTCGAAAATGGTGCGTTCCTCACGACGGTACTGTTTCTGCGTGAGGTTAGGGATGCGGTCCTTGAGCAGTCGGAAGTAGGAGTCGGGACGTCGATCATCGACCAGATCGTCGAGCACGTCCACCAAGGCGTCGCAGTAGATGGCTGCTTTCTCTTCGCCGAGCTTGCCACCTTGCAGGTACGTGGTGTGGAGCTTCTGCCGCACGCGGCGAATTGCTCGCTCTTTGGCAATCCTGATCTCCTCAAGCTGAAGGTGGTCCAAAGGGGTCGCCATGTGCTTCTCACCGCCGACGCTGTCGCGGAACATTTCGTTGCGCACGGTGCGAATGATTCGGGCTACCACATCCACGGAAAGGTAGTTCTGGTAGGTCGACTCCGCTTCTACAAGCGCCAAGAGTTTTTTGATCGACGCGGACACCGAGTCGCGGGGATGGTTGACACCATTGAACTGAATGCACAGGAGTTCTTCTGGGAAGGGTGGACATTCCCGGCGCAGCGGTGGACAGTGGGGATACACCGTGTCGCGAGCTCCTCCGTCGCGGCCGTTCGGGGCGTAGCAGATGAACTCCCGCCCCATTTCGCGAAAACAGGTGAGCTCCTTGGAATTGCGCACCGCCACTTTGATGTTGCGGACCACCTTTGCACCTTCCGGGTCGCGCTCGCGGAAGATGCGCGACAACTCCTGCTTGGTCTTCTTCACCACCAAACGGCGCACCTGCAACATCATCTCGGCGTCGTTGTCGCCAATCTCATCCAACTTTTGGCCAAAGTACTTGCGCAATTGCACAAATGCGCCGTGTTCGTCGCGCATGAACAGTTCGGCGACGCAGTCCATGGCCAAGTCTTCCAGTTCCTCCCGATCTTGGCGGACAAGGGCAATGCGCTTCCCGGAAAGCTCCTGGTAGCGCAGGTAGCTGAGCGCGGCCTTTTGCAGCAGGTTAACGAACTGGACCAATTCGGCCGAAGAATAGGTGCCGGCGCAAATCTTGCGGATCAGGCCGGTCAGGCTGAAGCTTGGCGAAGGATGGTGTTGTGTGTGCACGGTTGCTCTCTCGACGGATTCCAACATGCTGCGTGGGACCAGTTGTTGTCATGCTCCTTGCGACGGTTGCGCGAGGCAAGCCGGTGATTACGGCTTCCGACACGTCCGCAAACTGCATACCAGCCACCAGTCGTTTGCCCTGCAGAACGCCTTCGCAGAAACAGGCACTTACGGCTTCCGCTGCCTGGCCCTGCAGGTGAATTGTTGCAGAACTGTAATCAGGCGAAACACCTGTGCCGGTATGATACACCGAGGGGTGAGACAGTGGTGCCGCCACGCCACTGGTTGTCATGGGCAGCAGCGGGCGCGCAGGGGATTGGGGGCACTACTTGATCATCGGCAGGCCGTACTTCTTGGCCTTGCGGTAAATGGTAGCCCGACCAATGCCCAGCTTCTTCGCCGTTTGCGAAACGTTTCCGCCACACTCCAACAGCGCCTGCCGCAATGCCTCCTCCTCCAACTTCTCGATCCAGTTGGCAAGAGTGTGGTCTGCTTCATACAGGCGCTTCTCACCCAACGCCCTCACCGCAGCGGGTAGGTCACTGGGCATAATCTCCTTGGTCGCCGCCAGGACGACGGCGCGCTCAATGGCATTCTCCAGTTCGCGCACGTTGCCAGGCCAATGATAGGCCATCAGAAGCTCGAGCGCGTCAGGGGAGATGCCCTCGATCTCCTTGCCTTCCTCCTGGCTGTACTTCTTCAGGAAAAAGGCCGCCAATGCTGGGATGTCTTCCTTCCGTTCGCGCAAGGGTGGTAACTTGATGGGGAAGACCGCAATGCGATAGTAGAGATCTTCGCGGAATTCGCCCTT
>JACIZP010000126.1 GCA_014359355.1 Calditrichota bacterium
CGCGCGTTGCGCTTCAAATCCTCAAGGTCATCGCCCATCACCAGGGCAAACACCAAACGCAAAGTGTCGCCAGCACGCCAATCAAAGGGGCCAGTGGAGACCAAGAAGGTAGCCGGAGCAAGATATTCAGGATGTCGGGCTGCGATAGTGGCGGGAGAGTCGAAATGAGGGTCGAGTACCCCGTTCGGATCAGGAATGAAAAAGTGATTCTTCAAGTCCGCAGGGAGCCCAGAGGTGTCGCCGCTCAACACCTTGTACTGCCACAGATCCCTGTCCTTCCGCTCGAGGTAGCTAATCCAACGGCCCGTAGCATCTTCCGCTTCGGCCTGACAAAGGTGCCACCCGCTCATGCCGGCCTTTTCCCCTTCTGGTTCGTCGACCTCACCATCGAGGTCGTTGTCGATGCCATCCCCCGGGGGAGCAAGCGGCGTCTCAAGCAATTCGATACCCATGTAAGGCCCCCCGAGCTCTGGCCTCTTATACCAGTAGCCCATATCGTAGCGGCAACTCTGCCCTCCCATCCCATCATCACCATGGCGGATGTAGCCTACGAGATCACCTACCCAGGTGGCTTTGGAGCTACGCACTTCGCAGAAGACCCCTGCATAGACCCCTCTGTAGTGGTGCACCGCAGTATTGATTAAATCGAGTTCATAGAACGTCACATCTTCGGCATAGCTGTCGGCGAAGGCGTGCACCTGGCACTCCACTTTGGCCCCGATAGGGTAACTCTGGGCACCGAGGGAAGTGCGGTTAGCGTAGGGCTTGTCGGTAAAACAGAAGAAGAGGTCCTGATCGGAGACGAAAACTCCGGAGAGGGGCTTGCCGGTCTCTGGGTCCTTGGCCCAGGCTCCAGGCCAGCGGCGGAAGCCGTACAGGTCATAGGGCCAAGTCTCCGGAAGGGTGGAAGTAGCCATAATAGGAACCTCAGGCTCCGGGCTGTCGGGGTAGAGATCGCCCGCCAGAAGTTCGCCCGAGAAGTACATCCCCCTGGAGCCAAGGCACGGCCCCCAATCGGGACCCTGTATCCCTTCGTGAACATAGCGGGAGATGCCCTCTGCCACTGCGGGCCCTAAACTGACTGTGTCCCCTGCCTCCTGGTCGAAGACTCGTGGTGTCCAAGGACCCTCGGGAATGCCTAGGACGAAATCAACATACTGAAAAAAACCGAAGTTTCCTTTGTATAGTTGCCTTTGATAAGGGTACCCCGGGCCGGAGGGCCAGGCAATGTGGCCATTGGGAAGAGCCACCCTCCTGACCTGGCCAACTTGTGTGACGCCGAGCGAAAAATCAGGGCCCACCTTAGTTTGCGCGCGCAGGGAGGTTGGCATGGCGGCCAAGAGCACTGCCATAGTGACCACCCAGCCGCCTTTCACCTCACGCGGCGCCTTCTCTCGCATCATGGCCGTTCTCCTCTCAATCCGCGCGCTAGCACCGCGTACAGGGCTCACTACCGATCAGGTGGGGCTATCTCTTCCTCCCCGACCATGTGAAAGTCGTGGTACTCGTCTTGGCCGTAACAGACGAAAGAATAATAGTCATGGAGGCCCTGGTAAGAGGCCTCCACATCCAGCTCTACCGGCGGCGACCCTGGTGAATGGCAGTCGTCCAAACAGAGAAGATAGTACCCATTGGTGGCGCTGGTAGTTTGGGCGCATGCCTGCCCGTTCTTCGATGCCGTCACCTGGGCACCTCCAGCTATCATCCACCGCTGCTTGCTTTCATTCCAGTAGTACGTGTACCCCCGTATTCTGTTGGGCTCGGTTGTGGGTATATCGGCGCGTGGGGGTAAAACGAAGGCCAGAAGCAGAAGGCCTACAAGCCCCCAGCAGCACGATGGCTTTGCGGCGCATGACGTCACCTCCTCTGCTTCCTGACGCGCCCGCAGGCGCTCACCGCCACGTCCGACGCGGTGCCAGCGCTCATTGTAATCTAGCTACGATTCGGCACACTGTCAAGCGAAATCAGGCACGAGGGTGGAACCAGGAGCATCACGGGCTCGGTGCGCACTTGGTAACTATTCGCACGGTGCGCCCGGCCTCCCCCGTTACCTCACCACGGCAAACTTGCCCCGGTGGGTCCTGCCCTCCGGCGTCTCCACCACATACAGG
>JACIZP010000127.1 GCA_014359355.1 Calditrichota bacterium
GTGGCGTTCATGCATCAGGGGCGAATCACCGCGCAAGGGGCCCCCGCTGAGCTTGCGAAGTTAGCGCGCACGAAACTGCTCGAGGTACGCTGTTCGCATCCCTTGGAGGCGGCGCGCCTCGTGCAGGGCCTCCCCTCGATTCTCAACGTGCATGCGTTTGGCGACCACCTCCGTGTGGGCACAAGAGAGCCCACCCGTGCCCGGCAAGCGATCGCCAAGAAGCTCCAGGCAAGCGGTGTTGCCGTCGACTCGATCGCTGAAGCCTCCCCCACCATCGAAGACGTGTTTGTGGAGCTGATGCGCACGTGATGAAATGGGCCGACAACACCGTGGCGATCCACACGAAGGATCTTTGCCGCAGCTTTGGCTCGTTCGTCGCCGTGGACCATGTCTCCATCGATGTGCGCTACGGCGAGGTGTTTGGCTTCCTCGGCGCAAATGGCGCGGGTAAGACTACCACCATTCGCATGTTATGCGGCCTGTTGGTGCCTACTTCCGGTGAGGCATGGGTAGCGGGCTTTGACGTCGTGCGCGACAGCGAACGCGTCAAGGCATCCATCGGGTACATGTCCCAGCGTTTTTCCCTTTATGAAGATCTCACCGTCGAGGAGAACCTCGACTTCTACGGCGGCATCTACGGCCTGTACGGACAGAGGCTGCGCAGCCGCAAAGAGGCCATGATGGACTCGTTGGGGCTTGCGGCCCACCGTGGCAAGCTGGCGCGAACGATTCCGCTGGGGTGGAAACAGCGTCTCGCTTTGTGCTGCGCTACCCTCCATGAGCCGAAAGTGCTCTTTCTTGATGAGCCGACAGCAGGGGTAGATCCCCTTTCGCGTCGGTCATTTTGGAATCTCGTCTACGGTATGGCCGAGCGCGGGAGTGCTGTCTTTGTGACCACCCACTACATGGACGAGGCGGAGTACTGTAACCGGCTGGGCATCATGCACGAGGGGAGGCTGGTGGCTTGCGATTCGCCGGCGGCGCTGCGTGCGCGGTTCAGGGCGGGCCACGTGGAAGACGTCTTCGTGCAGATCGTAGAGAGAAGTACGCGCCCAGCAGATGTGGTCACCGAGCCGGGGCAACAAGATGCGTAGCCGCCTGTTCGCCATAGCCCGCAAGGAGTTCCTGCACATCCTCCGGGACCAAAGGAGCCTGATCATCATCTTCCTCCTCCCGCTCATCATGATGGTGCTTTACGGCTATGCCATCACGTTCGACATCAGGCAAATCAGAATGGCGCTGATTGACAGAGACAACACGCCAGCGTCGCGCGCGTTGCTACAGTCCTTCACGGCGGGTGGCTTGTTTCGCGTGGTTGCTCAGCTGAACGACATCAGCCAGGTGGAAGCGCTTATGCGCAAGGGCAAGGTACATGCGGCCCTGGTGATTCCCCGCGGCTTCCAGCGGGAGCTGCACACCAAGCCCAGCACCGCAGTGGAGCTACTCATCGATGGCGCGAACGCGAACACGGCGACCATCATCCTGAACTACGCGCGCATGCTCATGGCAAAGCTGGCCGTGGAGAGCCTGCCAGGGCTCCCTGTGCCGTTTGAAGTGCGGCAGGTCGTCCTTTACAACCCGGAGCAACGCAGCATGGTCTTCATCGTGCCGGGGCTGGTGGCCGTGCTCATCATGATGATCTGCGCCTTGCTCACTTCCATAGCCGTCACGCGCGAGCGAGAGACGAACACGGTGGAGCAAATCCTTGTCTCGCCCATCCATCCGTTGGAGCTCATCCTCGGCAAGGTCGGCCCCTATGTGGTCGTGGCCTTGTTGGATGCCAGCTCAGTGGTGGTCTTCTCGGTGCTGCTCTTCGGCATTCCCTTCCGGGGGAGCGCGGCCCTCTTGCTCCTTCTTTCGGTGGTCTTTGTGTACGCGTCGCTGAGCCTTGGCGTGCTCATTTCTTCTCGGGCCACCACCCAGCGTGCCGCGCTCATGGGTGCCGTTATGGCGACGTTGCTGCCATCAATTCTCCTTTCCGGCTTCATTTTTCCGATCAGGTCAATGCCGAAGTTGCTGCAGCTAATGACCTACATCGTTCCGGCACGATACTACCTCCGGATCATCAGGGGAATAATGCTGAAGGGCGTGGGTTTCGCCCACTTGTGGCCTGACGTCTTGGCGCTTTTCGTGTTTGGCACAGTCCTGCTACTCGTCAGCGTGGGGAGGTTCCGCACGAGGCTGGAGGGCTGAGCGCCGTGCGCCGCGTCCTTTGTATCATTCGCAAAGAGTTCTTGCAGGTCTTCCGCGACCGCGCCATGGTCTTTCTCATCTTCATGGCGCCAATTGTGCAGCTCATCGTGCTCGGGTATGTGGTTTCCAGTGAGGTCAGGCACCTGGCGACGGTGGTCTGCGATGGTGATCGCTCCGCGCACAGTCGCGAGCTGGTCGCCCGGCTGAAGAACTCGGGGTATTTCGATGTGCTCTTCGTCGAGAACGACACAAGGCGTCTGGGCGAATACTTTGATGGCGGCCGGGCGACCGTGGCGCTGGTCATCCCCGCGGGCTTTTCGCGCGATGTGGTAGCGGGTCATATGCCGGCGCTGCAACTTGTGTTGGATGGACAGGACGCGAATAGCTCGAATGTCGCACTCGGCTATGCGAGCGGGCTGATGCAGGACTATCTCAGTGACCAGCTGCAGCGCCAGGCGCTGGCTCTCGGACGGCGCCCACGGCTGGTGGAGCCACGCGTGCAAGTGTGGTTCAATCCCGACCTCAGGTATCGTAACTACATGATCCCGGGGATTGTCGCCTTCCTGCTGACACTCACCACGGCCCTCCTCAGCGGGATGGGCCTTGTCCGCGAAAAGGAAGTGGGCACTCTGGAACAGCTGAACGTCACGCCCATCAAGCCTTACCAGTTGCTCCTGGGCAAGACGATCCCGTTTGCGATACTTGGTTTTGGCGAGGTCGCCTTGGCCATCGCTGTCGCCCGGCTGTGGTACCAGATACCCCTGGTGGGAAACCTCGGGCTCCTGGCGCTCTTCGTGGTGCTTTTTCTTTTCACAACCCTGGGCATTGGCCTCTTTGTGTCCTCCAGTTCCACTACCCAGCAGCAGGCCATGTTCTTGACCTGGTTCATTCTTATCTTCGCCCTCATTACCTCCGGCTTCCTCTTTCCCATCGAGAACATGCCGAGGTGGATACAAGCTCTAAGCTACCTGAACCCATTGCGGTATTTCATGTTGGTGGTCCGCGCGATCTTTATCAAGGGCTCAGGCATTACGGAGTTGTGGGAACAGGGGGTCATCCTTGCGGTGTTCGGCCTTGCCATCCTATTGGTGAGTGCGAGGCGTTTTGAGAAGCGGATACGGTGACCCATGCCGGAACTGCCAGAAGTCGAGAGTGTGCGCCGCTTTCTTGAGGGGAGAATCTGCGGTTTTTCCATCACTGGGGTCGAGGTCCGGGAGGGACGTCTACGTCACCATGTGGACAGCGCGGCACTGTGCAGTGTGGTCGGGTGCAGGATTGCCTCTCTCGACAGGAGGGGCAAGTACTTGCTGATGGGGCTTGACGACGGGCGTGTGGTGGTCATCCACCTTGGCATGAGCGGGCATGTGCGGCTTTGCGGCCCTGGCGTGCCGATTGAGAGACATGATCACGTGCTGTTCACTCTGGGGTCGGAGTGGCAGTTGCGCTACAATGACCCGCGCCGGTTTGGTACCGTGCAGGTGCTGGAGAAGGCAGAGGCTGAGGCGAAGAGTGCTTTCGCCAACCTTGGTCCCGAGCCGCTGAGTGATGCGTTCACTGCTGCCCACCTAAGAGCGCGCGCCCAGGGGCGGAGTATCGCGGTCAAAAGCTTTCTCATGGACGGCCGGATTGTAGCAGGCGTCGGCAACATCTACGCCAACGAGGCGCTCTTTCGGGCAGGGATCAATCCGTTACGGGCGGCTGGCTCGCTGTCGGCCGAGGAATGGCGGCATCTGCGCCGTGCCGTGCGCGAGGTGCTGCGCGCTGCTATCAAGCGAGGCGGCACTACTCTGCGCGACGAAGGCTTTCGCAACCCTGGAGGGGAAAGGGGTTACTTTCAGGTGCGGCTTCATGTGTACGGCCGCGAGGGGCTTCCTTGCCGACGGTGTGGGGGGACCATTGTGCGGGTGCGGCTCGGCGGTCGGAGTACCTACTTCTGTGCAGGCTGCCAGAGCTGAGCGAGAGCAGGCTCTCCGCTTTGAGGGAGGGCTGGAAACGAAAAGGGAAGGACATCGGTCCTTCCCTTTTCGCTATCAGTTCCCGGCGGCGACCTACTCTCCCACACGGTCGCCCGAGCAGTACCATCGGCGCTGGCGGGCTTAACTTCTCTGTTCGGAATGGGAAGAGGTGTTTCCCCGCCGCTATAGCCGCCGGAATTTTTTGCAATTTGCGATTTAGGTTTGAGGTCTTTCCTCTAGCTTCCAGACAAGTCACTAACCATCTGCTGCAAACATACGATGTTTGGTTAAGCCGCACGGCCTATTAGTATCACTCGGCTGAGTACGTTGCCGTACTTACACCTGTGACCTATCGACCTCGTAGTCTACGAGGGGCCTTCAGCCCGCCTTGCGGCGGAGGGGATATCTTATCTTGGGATGGGTTTCGCACTTAGATGCTTTCAGCGCTTATCCCGACCGAACGTAGCTACCCTGCGCTGCCACTGGAGTGACAACAGGTACACTAGAGGTTCGTCCACTCCGGTCCTCTCGTACTAGGAGCAGCTTCCCGCAAATATCCTACGCCCGCGACAGATAGGGACCGAACTGTCTCACGACGTTCTAAACCCAGCTCACGTACCGCTTTAATAGGCGAACAGCCTAACCCTTGGGACCTTGTCCAGCCCCAGGATGCGATGAGCCGACATCGAGGTGCCAAACCGGGCCGTCGATGTGAACTCTTGGGCCCGATAAGCCTGTTATCCCCGGAGTACCTTTTATCCTTTGAGCGACGGCAATTCCACGTTCAACCGCCGGATCACTAAGCCCTGCTTTCGCATCTGCTCGACCTGTGTGTCTCGCAGTCAAGCTCCCTTATGCCTTTGCACTCTACGCACGATTACCGACCGTGCTGAGGGAACCTTTGGGAGCCTCCGTTACGCTTTAGGAGGCGACCGCCCCAGTCAAACTACCCACCTAGCATTGTCCCCGGACCGGCTTCACGGCCCTGGGTTAGAATTCCAGTAGAGTAAGGGTGGTATTTCAACGGCGGCTCCCCCCGAACTGGCGTTCGGGGCTCATAGCCTCCCACCTATCCTACACATACAATACCGAAATCCAATGCTAAGCTGTAGTAAAGGTTCACGGGGTCTTTCCGTCCCGCCGCGGGTAGCCGGCATCTTCACCGGCACTACAATTTCGCCGAGCCCCTGGTTGAGACAGCGCCCAAGTCGTTACACCATTCGTGCAGGTCGGAACTTACCCGACAAGGAATTTCGCTACCTTAGGACCGTTATAGTTACGGCCGCCGTTTACTGGGGCTTCGGTTCGGTGCTTCCCCCGACAAGTCGGAGTGACACGTCCCCTTAACCTTCCAGCACCGGGCAGGTGTCAGTCCCTATACGGCGCCTTACGGCTTGGCAGAGACCTGTGTTTTTAGTAAACAGTCGCCCAGGCCATTTCTCTGCGACCTCGTTGGGCTCCTCCAGTCCCACCGAAGTGGGATGGATTCACCTACTTGAGGCACCCCTTCTTCCGAAGTTACGGGGTCAGATTGCCTAGTTCCTAAACCAGGGCTCACTCGAGCACCTTAGGATTCTCTCCCCGTCTACCTGTGTCGGTTTGCGGTACGGTCACCTGTGGGTCTCACCTAGAGGTTTTTCTCGGCAGCATGCTTAGGGTCAGTTTGTGGGCAGAGCCCTCCCGTTCGTGTCTCGGAGTTATGACCAGGCGGATTTGCCTACCCGGTCCTCCTACGCACTTAGACCGGCAATCCAGAGACCGGCTGACCTTTCACTTCTGCGTCACCCCATGGTGTCTTGGTCGACCCACTGGTGGTACAGGAATATTCACCTGTTTTCCATCACCTACGCCTTTCGGCCTCGGCTTAGGGTCCGACTAACCCTGAGCAGATTAACTTTACTCAGGAAACCTTAGACTTACGGTGTCCCGGTTTCTCACCGGAATTCTCGCTACTTATGCTGGCATAATCATTTCCAGGACCTCCAGCGCTTCTCGCGAAGCACCTTCGCAGGCAACTGGAACGTTCCCCTACCTCCCGCCACCGTGTGGTGGCGGGACCGTAGCTTCGGCGGTAGGCTTGAGTCCCGTGAATTATCGGCGCGGAATCACTTGACCAGTGAGCAATTACGCACTCTTTAAATGATGGCTGCTTCTAAGCCAACATCCTGGTTGTCTGTGCAATTCCACATCCTTTGCCACTTAGCCTACACTTGGGGGCCTTAGCTGGCGGTCTGGGTTGTTTCCCTCTCGGCAACGAAGCTTATCCCCCGCTGCCTGACTCCCGTACATCGAGGTACCGGCATTCGGAGTTTGTCTGGGTTTGGTACCCTTGTGAGGGCCCTAGCCCAATCAGTGCTCTACCTCCGGTACTCTAATACGAGGCTAGCCCTAAAGCTATTTCGGGGAAAACGAGCTATCTCCGAGCTTGATTAGCCTTTCACTCCTATCCACAGCTCATCCAAGCCGTTTTCAACCGACACTGGTTCGGACCTCCATCTCGTGTTACCGAGACTTCATCCTGGCCATGGATAGATCGCCCGGCTTCGCGTCTACTGCACGCTACTGTGGCGCCCATTTCGGACTCGCTTTCGCTACGGCTACCCCACTGAATGGGTTAACCTTGCAACGTACAGTAACTCGCCAGCTCATTATGCAAAAGGCACGCCGTCATCCCGCCGCAGCGGGACTCCGACTGCTTGTAAGCACACGGTTTCAGGTCCTATTTCACTCCGGTTCCCCGGTACTTTTCACCTTTCCCTCACGGTACTAGTTCGCTATCGGTCACGAGAGAGTATTTAGCCTTGGCCCGTGGTCGGGCCGGATTCCCACGGGGTTCCACGTGCCCCGCAGTACTTGGGAGCTCAGGACAGGAAGCTCATTGGTTTTCGCCTACAGGACTATCACCTTCTCTGGTGAGCCCTTTCCATGGCTCTTCGGCTAACCGCTGAGTTTGTCACTTCCCGGCCACGCTGCGCCGTGAACCCTCCTGAGTCCCGCAACCCCTGTCCTACAACGCACGCAGGCTTGGCATAGGACAGGTTTAGGCTCTTCCCCGTTCGCTCGCCGCTACTGAGGGAATCGCGTTTGCTTTCTTTTCCTGAGGGTACTGAGATGTTTCAGTTCCCCTCGTTGGCCCTCACCCGCCTATGGATTCAGCGGGGAGTGTTCCGGCATTACCCGGAACGGGTTGCCCCATTCGGAGATCCCCGGGTCTCAGGTTGTTTGCACCTATCCGAGGCTTATCGCAGCTTACCACGTCCTTCATCGCCTTCTCGTGCCAAGGCATCCACCGTGTGCCCTTAGTAGCTTAACCAAACGCCTAAGGTTTGCAGCAGATGGTTACTGACTCCGTCTGACGAAGCCAGAGAACCCTTGGTTGTGCCTTGTGAAGCTACCCAAATCGCAAATTGTCAAAGAACGGCTTTCAGGTTGCCCTGAAAGGACGGTGTGGAGCTGATCGGAGTCGAACCGACGACCTCCGCCTTGCAAGAGCGGCGCTCTCCCAACTGAGCTACAGCCCCGCATCTGGAAGAGCCGGTCTGTCAGTCGCCACCCTCCAGCGTGGGCCTAAGTGGAGTTGAACCACTGACCTCACGCTTATCAGGCGTGCGCTCTAACCGACTGAGCTATAGGCCCGATGCACAAAAAGATCGGACAACGACACGCATCGATGCCCGATATTGATGTATGGCCAACAGGCGTGCATGGCCTGCCTCCGCAGGCCTTGGAGTGGGTGGTGGCGTGAGGGCCACTCCCATGACTCCCTAGAAAGGAGGTGATCCAGCCGCACCTTCCGGTACGGCTACCTTGTTACGACTTCGCCCCAGTCATCGATCTCACCGTGGACAGCTCCCTCCCCGGCAAGCCGGGGTTGGGCCACTGGCTTCGGGTGCTCTCGACTCCCATGGCGTGACGGGCGGTGTGTACAAGGCCCGGGAACGTATTCA
>JACIZP010000128.1 GCA_014359355.1 Calditrichota bacterium
GCGCCTACCAGGAAATTGGCGTGACGCTCGTCCGCACCCACGACTTCTACGGGCCGCGGGACATGGCTTTCATGTACCGGGACCGCACGCGAGACCCGTCTGAGCCGGCAGCTTATGACTTTGCGGCCAGTGACGTTATGTGGCGCGCAATTGTTGACGGCGGCTTTGAGCCTTACTTTCGGCTGGGCGACTCCTGGAACAACGCTAAGCCGCCGGCAAATGCCCAAGAGAGGGCTAACTGGGTGCGTGCGGCCGTTGAGGTCGTGCGGCACTATCGCGAAGGCAAATGGAACGGCTTCACCACGCCTTTCCGGTACGTGGAGATATGGAACGAGCCCGATAACGCGCAGTTTTGGCCACCCCCGCGCACCCGCCTTGAATTCTTCCAGCTCTTTGCAGATGCCGCGAAGGCGTTGAAGGAGGCTTTCCCCGACTTGCAGGTCGGCGGACCTGCGGTGATGCAGACCGGGTTCATGACTGCGCAGGGCAAGGAGTGGGTAAGGAGTTTCTTGAGTTACCTCAAGCAGAACAACGTGCAGCTGGACTTTTTTTCGTGGCATCTCTATTCCAACGAGCCGAACGATTGGATCACCGGTGCGCGGTTCTACCGCAGCGAGCTGGACGCTGCCGGATTTTCATCAGCCACGATGCATGTTACCGAGTGGAACACCGATATCAGGTTCGTTGACGAAAAAAGCGCCGAGGCCTTTGCTTTGCGCACCGGTGGCAAGGGCGCAGCCATCTTGACGGCTGCATGGATCGCCATGCAGCAGGAAGGGATCTCTGTGGCGACTTTCTATCGTGGCCCAGACCCAGCGATGGACGCACCCACCTTCTACGGCATGTTCTACGCCGACGGGAGACCCAAATTGGTCGCGAGAGCCTTCTCTCTGTGGGCAGCGTTGACCAACTACCCGCGGCGGCTGGCGATCACCGCTACGCCCGCCACGTCAATGTGGATGTTCGCCGGGCAAAATGAGGCAGGGGAGAGGGCACTCCTGATTGCGAATCCCACCGGCGAGGCGGTGTCCTATGCGATCAGCGGCGTCGATGCCGGGCACTTGAGTCTCCGCCAAGTGGACGACACGAGCGCCGATGTTCAACAGCCCACGGTGCGAGACACGGTGCTAAGCATTCCCGGTTACGCCGTGCAGCTGGTGAGGATGGAAAAGTAGGTGCCTATCCGGGCCGGCGAGCAGGTCAGCAGTTTAGGTGAAAGGGCCGCGTGAGAGCCGGGACGCGGCATTGGCATGCGCGAGCTTCCGTTGCACGCGACGTGCCCAGGTCGGAGCGTGCTTCCTCAACACGAGGGCAAAAGGCGCTTGATTTCCTTGCCTGCAGGTGGTATATTTAGAGCACCTTGGTTAGTCTTCGGGCCTTCCCTCGCGCCCATAGCTCAGCTGGATAGAGCAACGGACTTCTAATCCGTAGGTCGTGCGTTCGAATCGCACTGGGCGCGCACTTTTTCCCGCCCTCATTTCTCCTTTATGCCGTGCAAGAATTCTCTTGACAATTTGCCCGCGATGTTGTAGATTTTGCCAGGTTTGTTGCCATTAGCAACTATTGCCCTTAGCAGGAAACGCGGCTATGGAAAAGCGACTGTTTGAACTCATCATGGCGGTGAGCGCAAAGTGTTGGGCCACTGAGCAAAAGATCATGGACCAGCTTGCGCTGTCGCCGGCCGAGTTCAACGCGCTGCTCATCATGGAGGAAGGCGAGGCGCTCCCAGCGTGCGAGCTTTCGGCGAAGATGGGGCTTTCGCCGTCGCGGGGGAGCCGCGTGATCGACCGTTTGGCCAAGCAGGGGTACGTCTCGGTCACCCCTGCAGCCGAGGATCGCCGCCGCGTCAATGTTACGCTCACCAACCAAGGAAAGGAGATGCAACACCGCATCGGGGAACTGATGACCGAATGCGAGGAGCGATTGCTTGCCGCGCTCTCGCCGCAAGCACAGAAAAAGGTGCGCGAAGCGCTCACCCTGCTCGTTGACGTGATGTAACAGGAACCTAACCCACGCACGGAGAGATCCCATGGCGCGTCTGGATAGGAGCTATTTCAAGGCGTTTGGCAACCGCGTGACCTTCGACGAAGTCGAGCGGATGCTCTATGGGCACGACATCGCCGCCATGCCCCCGCTGGTGAGGCCGTTTGTAGGGAGTACTGTCCCGGACCTGGTCGTTCAGCCGAAGGACGAGGACGAGCTCATTGAGCTGGTCAAATGGGCGTACCAGCGGCGCATCCCAATCACGCCGCGCGGCAAAGCCTCCTCTGGCTACGGTGGGGTGATCCCTGTCAAGAAAGGGATGGTCATCGACTTCTACCACATGAAGGACGTGCTCGCGATAGATCCGCAGGCGGAGACGGTGACCGTGCAACCCGGCATCACCTGGGAGGCACTGGACCGCACGCTTAAGAAGCACGGGCTCACCTTGCGCCTCTATCCTACCAGTTACCCTTCTTCCAGCGTTGGGGGATGGTTAGCCCAAGGGGGCGCCGGCATAGGAAGCTATGAATACGGATATTTCCGAGATAATGTCGTCTCCGCCCGTGTGGTGTTGCCCTCTGGGGAGACGCGTGACTTGAGCGGCAGCGACCTCGATCTGGTTGCCGACATGGAAGGCACGACCGGGATCATCAGCCAGGTGACGCTGCGGGTGAAGCCTGACGAAGAGCTCGACGTCGTGGCCGTTGCCTGTCCTGATGCGCACGATCTGCAGCGTTTCGCCCAGTCAGTGATTGACGCCGGCCTGCCCATTTGGGCGATGATGTTCATCAATCCACGCATGGCCGAGATGAAGAATCGTGCGCCTCTGATGGAGCACTATGGCCATCCCGTCGAAGAGCGGGTGATCCTGCCTGCGGCTTACATCACCACCCTTGCTTTTCGCAAAGAGCATAGCCAGCAGGTCCGAGAAAAGTTAGCACAACTGCTGAAGCCTTGTCAGGGCGAGGTGCTCAGCGAGCGCATCGCGCAGCACGAGTGGGAGCATCGCTTCAAGCTGATGATCGTCAAGCGCCTTGGTCCTTCCCTGGTCCCTGCGGAGGTCATCGTTCCCCTGCACAGCCTCGGGGCAGTGATGACCGAAATAGAGAACAAGGTTCACCAGCCGGTGGTCAAAGAGGGCGTGGTGATCAGGCAGGGGGTAGGAGGCACTCCCGAGGTAGTCATCCTCGGCTTCATCCCCAGCGATCAGCGACGTCTCAGCTACAACTTTGTCTTCGGGCTGGTGATGACCATCATGAACATCGCCGGCAAGCACGGCGGGCGCCCCTATGCCACGGGCCTCTACTTCGCGAGCCGCGGCCGCGAAATCCTTGGCAAAGAACGCCTGGAGCGAGCACGGCGCTTCAAGCGACAGATCGACCCGAAAGGGATCCTCAATCCGCGGAAGGTCTTCAGCAACGGCTCGTTCGGCGCCTTGATGCGCTTGGCAAGCTGGTTTGAGCCCGTGATTAGGCCTTTTGGCAACACAGTGATCACCCAAGTGGGAGAGCGCCCCAGTGGCGAGGTGCGCGGCATACCGGCTGACGTGGCCTGGTATGCCTACGGTTGCTCCCAGTGCGGCTACTGCATCGACGAGTGCGATCAGTTCTACAGCCGCGGCTGGGAAAGCCAAAGCCCGCGCGGCAAGTGGTACTGGCTGCGGCAGTTCATGGAAGGCAAGGTCAATTGGGACCAGAAAATGGTGGACACCTTCCTTGTTTGCACGACCTGTGAGCTGTGCAATCTCCGCTGCTCGGCAGCGCTGCCCATCGAGCCGGCCTGGATGAAGCTCCGCGGCAAGTTGATCACTGACGACCGCCGCATGACCTTCCCGCCTTTTGAGATGATGGCCGCTGCCCTGCGCGGCCAAGGGAACATTTGGGCGGGGTACCGCAAGAACCGGGCTGCCTGGTTCCCGGAGGACCTGAGGCAGAAGCACGGCCCCCAGCACAAGAGCAAGACCGTCTACTTCGCGGGCTGCACCGCCAGCTACGTGGAGCACGATATCGGCATGGCCTCCGTCCGACTGTTGGACGCTGCCGGCGTCGACTTCACCTACCTTGGCGAGAAGGAGAACTGCTGCGGCACCCCGATGCTGGTGGCCGGCAAATGGGAGCTTTTTGCCGAGGTGATGCAGCGGAACATCGAGGCGGTGAAGAGCGCCGGCGCCGACACGGTAGTGACTTCGTGCCCTGCCTGCGACATGATGTGGCGGCAAGTCTATCCCACGTGGGCCAATAAACTGGGCATCAACTACGATATCGCGACCCGCCATTATTCGGAGATCATCGCCGAAAAGCTGGCAAGTGGCGAATTCTCTTTCCCCCGCGGCAAGGCGACGGCAAAGAAGGTGACCTGGCACGACTCCTGCCATATCGGCCGTGTCTCTGGGGTGTACGAGGAGCCACGTCAGCTCATTAGAGCGCTGCCTGGGGCGGAGCTGGTGGAGATGGAGCACAACCGAGCCGAAGCGCACTGCTGTGGGAGCGTGCTGACGCTGATCAAAGAACCACCGGTTGCGGCGGAGATTGGGAGGGTGCGACTCGAGGAGGCAATGGAGGCCGGCGCAGAAACGGTGCTCAGCCTCTGCCCTTGCTGCGAGTTTCAACTGCGGGTGACGGCCAGCAAGAAGCAGCTGCCCTTGGAGGTTGTCGACCTCGCTCGCTTCGCTGCAGCCAAGCTCGGCTACGAGTTCCCAGACCCGAATCCCGAAGTGCAGGCGCAGTGGGCCGTGTTCGAGGCGATGATCGCCCTGATGACGCCGCAAGGTTTCGCCGAACTAATGGGCACCATGTGGCCGGAGCTGATAGACGCCATGCCATTAGGCATGGGATCCATGATGCGCGTCATGGGCAAGTTGCCCGGGGCTCTGACCCTCATGAAGCCTCTGTTCCCGGTGCTGTTCCCGAAGTTGTTGCCCATTATGATGCCCAAGGT
Organism: Calditrichota bacterium; assembly: GCA_014359355.1. NCBI lineage: Bacteria > Pseudomonadati > Calditrichota > Calditrichota bacterium. The sequence continues at coordinate 4,921 of JACIZP010000128.1, forward strand.
GATGCCGGTCATGCTTGCACGCGTGGCCGAGCGCATCCCAATGCCCGACTACATGCGCGAGCAAATGCCGGAACTGATGCCCCAGGTGATGCAGAACCTCATGCCACACATGATTGGCGATGTGGTGCCGCTGGTGACACAGCCGATGATCGACTATTTGCGCGGCAAGACAAAGGCGGCTGTCGCCGTATAGGTCGAGCTCTTTTTGCTTGCTTTTCTCGGGAAAGTTGCTATTTTTTCCACACACCAGTGCCTTAACAAGGGTGTTGCGGTGCGCGTCCCGAGACTGCGGCAGGTGAAGATGGCCGCGCAGGCTCCAGAGCGAGTGGTCATGGTTAGCAAGACTGAATTCTGTGGTCCCAACGCATGATAGGCAGACACGGGAAGAGCATGAGAGGCGGTTTTCGCTTTCCAAAGTTGGAAGGGGAACCTCCAGCCGGCGTGGAGGAGGTTGCCCTTTCCGGCCCTCTGTGGGTACCATTGCGGCAGGGCTTCGGCGGGACTTGTGCGGCGGTCGTCAAAGCTGGTGACCGCGTGGTGCGAGGCCAAGTGCTCGGTAGGGCCGAAGGCGAGTTCGCCTGTCCCGTGCATGCACCCGCCAGCGGGAGTGTTGCCCAAATCGGCTCGGTCAAGATCGGCGACGACGAGGTACCGGCGATCTGCATCGAACCTGACGGGAGGAATGAGGAAGAGCGTCTGCCTGGGGCAACCGCAAGCTTTGAACAGCTCCCCGCTGAGGAGGTGCAGAGGCTTTTGCATGAGGCAGGGGTCGGGTCCCTGTTTTTCGAGGGCTTGCCAGCGCCTGCTGCACCCTGTCTCTTGCCTGCAGAACAGGTCAAGTTCGTTGCCATCGCGGCCTTGGCTACCGAGCCATTTCTGCCCAAGCTGCGGAGCCTGCTCGACGGGCGACTGGACGACTTTGTTATTGGCCTGCGCGTGCTGCACCAAGCATTCCCCGAGGCCAAGATAGCTGTGGGCCACAGCCGTGCGGACAGTGACCTCCTTGCCGAGGTCCACCGCCGAGGCGGCGCGCCTCCTTGGCTTACCATTCGACCCCTTGTGGCAAAGTACCCACAGGAGCACCCGGCCCTTCTGGTAACCACACTGCTTGCGCATAAGAAAGTCATCACCTCGCCGGCAGCGGTAGGTGCCGTGGTCAGTGATGCGCAGGCGGTGCTCCATGCCAAAGAGGCCGTCGTCGATGGGCGCCCGATCACGGAGCGCCTCATTGCGCTGGGGGGAAATGGCTTCAGCCGCGGGGGGTATGCGAAGGTGCGTGTTGGGACTGGCGTGCGTGCATTGGTAAGCAACCGCCTGACTGACCAGGCCGAGCCGTATCTGGTGCTCGGCGGCCTTTTCACCGGGTTCCGCGTCACCGACCTGGAAGTTCCTGTGACGCGCACCACCGCTGCGCTTGCCTGCCTGCCGCTCCCCACTAAGGCGGAGTTACTCGGTTCCTTCCGTCCGGGTGCAAGAAACGTCTCAGCGAGCAACGCCTTTCTCGCCGCAGTGCTCCCGTTCGGCTCCCGCCGTCTGGTGGCCAGCCTGCATGGGGAAAGGCGCCCTTGTGTGCAGTGCAACTACTGCGAAGATGTGTGCCCAGTGGAGATCATCCCCCACTTGCTCAGCAAGCAGGTAACGCACGGCCTGGTGGACGAGAGCGAGCGCTTTGGCATCCTCTCGTGCATCGAGTGCGGGCTCTGTTCCTACGTATGCCCATCGAAGATCGATTTGCTGGCCGATATTCGCCTTGGAAAACGGACGCTGATGCAAGAGAAGGAAAAGTATGCGGAGACTGCTTGAGCGTCTTTTCCAGAGTGCCCACGGTCTTGTAAACAAGCACAAAGCCTTGTCCCCTTTGGGCACTGCCTTGCAGGCCCTGGATGCCTTCTTCTTCCTGAAACCAGAGCTCCCGGCGGCGCCCCCGTTTGTGCGCGACCCCTTGGACTTGAAACGCTTCATGATCATGGTCGTTTTGGCACTGATGCCCGCTACCGTGGCTTCCATCTATTTCTTTGGCTGGCGCAGCGTGGCCGTCATCGCGGTATCCTATGTTTTCGGCGTGGGTACCGAGTGGCTCTTTGCCTACGCGCGCAAGGAGGAGATCCACGAAGGGGCGTTCGTCACCTGTCTCATTTTTCCGCTGATTCTGCCCCCCACAATTCCTCTCTGGACGGTTGCTGTCGGCATCGTTTTCGCCACAGTCTTTGCCAAGGAAGCCTTTGGCGGCACCGGGCGCAACATCTTCAACGTAGCGATGATTGGTCGCCTCTTCTTGGCCGTGGCCTTCCCCGCGACGATGACGACTCGCTGGCAGGAGCCGTTTACCTCTGGGCTTGGTGGATTTGCCAGATGGAGCGCCGACGTGGTCACCGGCGCCACGCCGCTCATCTCGTACAAGGCTACGCACTCCTTGACCGGGCTAAGGGATCTATTTGTGGGCACGGTGGCCGGTTCACTTGGCGAGACCTCTGCGCTCCTGATCCTCTTGGGGGGAGCGTTCCTTGTCGCCACGAAGGTGGCCAACTGGCGCTTGCCGGTAGGTTACTTGGGGGCAATGGCGCTCTTTTCGGCAATTGGCTCCTCGCTGTGGCCTGAAAAGTTCGCGCCGCCGCTCTTCCAACTGCTGGCTGGTGGCGCCATGTTTGGGGCAATGTTCATGCTCACCGACCCGGTCACCTGTTGTTTCACCAAGGTGGGCAAGTGGATCTACGCCGTAGCTGCTGGCATCATCACCGTGCTCATCCGCAGTTTGTCCGGCTACGTGGAGGGCGTGATGTTTGCGATCATTTTTATGAACACGTTTGCTCCCCTGATCGACCATCTCATTCTCATGGCAAAGTATCGGGAGGCGGCGTCGGAATGAAGGACAGAGTGCGGATGGTCGTGGTGTTGGTGGTCAGCGCAGCAATTTCGGCGACACTGTTGGGCTGGGTGTATAACTACACCAAACCGACTGTTCAGATCAACCAGGAGAAAAAGCTCAAACGGATGGTGCTCGACGCCTTTTCGATCCCGTACGATGAGGCGAATTTGCTGGAGGTTTTTGCGGGAAGCGTGGAGGTGGTCACAGGCCCCTCCGGTGCGTACTACCGTGCCTATGAGATGAAAAATGGGGTCAAGACCTACACTGGGGTTGCCTTCGAGCTCTCCGGGCCGGGTTTCTGGGCACCGATTCGGGTGATCCTGGCCTTGGACGAGGACTTGCAGACTGTGCGCGGCTTCAAGGTCGTGGAACAGGCAGAGACACCCGGTCTAGGCGGCCGCATGAATGAACCATGGTTCCAGGAGCAGTTCAAAGGCAAGAAGATTGTTCCCGCGTTGCATGTGGTGCATGGCACAAAGGCAAGCGGCCCAAACGAGGTGGACGCGATCACTGGCGCCACCGAGACCAGCAAGGCGTTGGACCGCATCATAAGCCGTGGGGTGGCCAGCTTCCTGGCGGGGATGCATGGTGTACCGGAAGCACAGGATCCGCCCCAGCACGACTGAGCGCTTGTTGGGGCAGAATAGATCGGTCGACAAAGCGAGGAACTAGCGGTGAGGTTTGCTCGCTGACAAACCTCACCCTTTCACAAAAATGTGTGCGGAAAGGCAATGGCTGAGAGCACAGTCTCGGACGAAGTGAAGGCTAAGCCTTTGCGGAGAAAAGTCCCCCTCACGCAGCGCGAGGGG